>DASPJI010000558.1:0-2063 GCA_035628695.1 Thermoanaerobaculia bacterium
CAGCCCGCGCAGCGTGGGGGCGATCGCGTCGAGGATCTGCCGGCCCTCGGGCCGCAGCACCGCCTGCTCGGCGTCGAACAGGACCTGGTCGGCCACGATGTGCACGACCAGACCGCGCTCGTCGATCTCGAAGCGGGCCGCACCGGCGTGGCCGGCGGCGGCCAGCGCGGCCTCGATCTGCTCCCGCACCTCGGAGAGGTCCTCGTACTCGGCCCGGGCCTCCGCGGCGACCTGCCGCGCCTCGGCGAGCGCGGCCTGCGCGGCGGCGGCGTCCACCTCCGCCTGCTCCACGGTCTGGTCCGGGACGATGGCCGAGGCGATGTCGACCGCACCGGGCAGCCCGTCGAGCACCGAGCCCTCCGGCGTCGGTCCGGGTTGCACGGTGACCGGCCCGCCGAAGCTCGCCGCCAGGCCCTTGGCCAGCGCCGCGAACTTCTGCTGGTCGACCTGGCTCATTGCGTAGAGGACCACGAACAGCACGAGGAGCAGCGTCATCATGTCCGCGTAGGACACCAACCACCGCTCGTGGTTCTCGTGCTCCTCCTCCTCGTGCTTCTTGCCGCGGCGGCGGCCGCCGTGGCCGCCGGAACTCACCGCGCCCCCTCTGGTGAGCTCGCGAGCCCGCTCATGCTGCCTCCTTGGCGACCTCACTGGGCGGGATGAGGGAGGTGAGCTTGAGCCGGACCGCGCGCGGGCTGGTGCCGGCCTGGATCTCGGTGATGCCCTCGACCAGCAGCTCCATCTGCGCGGCCTGCAGCTCGCTGACCCGCAGGATCTTGGCGCCCATCGGCAGGAACCAGAAGTTGGCGGCCATGACGCCCCACAGCGTCGCGACGAACGCCGCGGCGATCATCGGGCCCAGTGCCTCGGGGTTGCTGAGGTTCCCCATCACGTTCATGAGGCCGACGATGCAGCCGACGATGCCGATGGTCGGGGCGTAGCCGCCCATCGCGTTCATGAACTTGGCGGCCACCTTGTCCTCCGCCTTCTTGGCGGAGATCTCGCTCTCCAGGACGGCGCGCAGCTCCTCGGGGTCGGTGCCGTCGATGCCCATCTGCAGCCCGCGCTTGAGGAACGGGTCCTCGATCGCCCTGACCTGCGCCTCCAGCGCGAGCAGGCCCTCCTTGCGGGCCCTCTCGGCGAGGGTCACCAGGGTCTGGATCTGCTCGGTCGCCGGCGGGACCTTGGCCGGCATCACGGCCATCTTGAACCAGGCGGGCAACTTCTTGAGGTCGTCCATCGTCTGGCTGGACATCGCCGCGCCGAAGGTGGCGACGATGACCAGGATGATCGCGGGGAGGAAGAGCAGCGACGTCGGGTCGGCACCCTCCATGACCATGAAGATCAGGAGCGCGACGAGGGAGACGACGAACCCGATCAGGGTGGCGGGGTCCACGGGTCAGCGCTCCTCGCGGGCCGGGAAGGGGACGACCGCGGCGTGCGCGTCCTCGTCGGTGGTGCGGAACGGCGACCGGTACGTGCCGCGGTCCATCTCGTAGGCGGTGGCGAGGATGCTCGCCCGGTACTCGCGGATCTCCACGAGCACCTCGTCGACGCTCTCCGAGACGATGTACTTGGTCCCGTCGACCAGGAACACGACGGTGTCGGGGTGGCCCTCGACCCTCTCGACGAGGTCGGGGTTGAGCGCGAACCGCTCTCCGTTCAGGCGCGTCACACGGATCACGGGGGTCCTCTAGCTCGCTCGGGGAGGGGGTGGCGGCGACCGCTCGAGGGGCTGCCAGTCTGCAGTTGTCTTCGGCGTGGCGCGGGCCCGCCTTGAGCCGAACAGGCCGCCTGACCCGTGCGGGTGAGGAGGTGACCTGCGTGGACGCCGGGGCGCGAGGACGACGGCGGCCCGGCTCCTCGCGAGGAGGGACCGGGCCACCGGGACGTGCTGGAACGGCCTCCTCCCAGGGGCCCGCCACGAGCCCGCGAGTGGTGGGGAGGAGGGAGGTCCTTTACCGCTTCAGGTTCACCAGGTCCTGCAGCACCTCGTCGGAGCTGGAGATGACGCGGCTGTTGGCCTGGAAGCCGCGCTGGGCGACGATCAGCCCGGTGAACTC
>DASPJI010000559.1:0-10441 GCA_035628695.1 Thermoanaerobaculia bacterium
GAGCGGCACGTTTTCCAGCACCGTGCCGAAGCGCCGCACCGTCGCGTAGATCTCGGGCTCCGCCTCGGCCGAGAGGCGGATCGTCTTGGCGTAGCAGCCGCCCTCGAAGTTGAAGATGCCGTTCTCCGACCAGCCGTGCTCGTCGTCGCCGATCAGGGTACGGGTGCCGTCGGCCGACAGGGTGGTCTTGCCGGTGCCGGAGAGGCCGAAGAAGATCGCGACGTCGCCCTTCGGGCCGACGTTGGCGGAGCAGTGCATCGGCATCACGCCCTGCTCCGGGAGCAGGTAGTTCAGCACGCCGAAGATCGACTTCTTGATCTCGCCGGCATACCAGCTGCCGCCGATCAGGATCACCCTGCGGTCGAAGTCGACCAGGATGAAGGTCCCGGAGTTGACGCCGTCGTCCTTGCCGCGCGCCGTCAGCCCGGGTGCGTGCAGGATCGTGAAGGCGGGCTCGAAATCGGCGAGCGCGGCCGCGCCGGGCCGGATGAACATGTTGCGGGCGAACAGGTTGTGCCAGGCGGTCTCGGTGATCACCCGGACGTTGAGCCGGAAGCGCGGGTCGGCGCCGGCATAGCCGTCGAACACCCAGACGTCGCGGTCCTGGAGGTACTCCTGGGCGCGCGCCAGCAGGGCGTCGAACTTCTCCTTCTCGAAGGGCTTGTTGACGTCGCCCCACCAGATATCGGCGTCGACCGAGGGGTCGCGCACCAGGAACTTGTCGTTGGGGGAGCGGCCCGTGTGCTGCCCGGTGTCGCAGACCAGGGGCCCTTCGCTCGCCGTCATCGCCTCCCCGCGCTGGATGGCCATTTCGTACAGGCGCGCCGGCGGCAGGTTCCAATACACCCTGCGCACGCCGGTGATCCCCTGCTTGTCCAACCCGAAGCTGCTCACGTACGGACCGTCGTTTTGCATGCCGTCACCTCAAATCAGTATTCATCGTATCGGAAGAGAGAAACCCGGCCTCAGCGCCTCTCGTGCAGGAAGTCGACCAGCAGGCGCGCCATGGCGTGGATGCCCACGGCCACGGCGCCGTCGTCGGCGCGGAAAGTCGGGGTGTGCAGGCCGCCGGAGGTCGTGCCCGGCCGGACCACACCCAGCCGGTAGTAGAACCCCGGGACCTCGTTGGCGAAATAGGCGAAGTCCTCCCCCGCCATGGAGGGCTCGACCACCTTCACGTTGTCGGCCCCGAGCGCGCTCTGCAGCAGGGCGCCGGCGGTGCGGGTGAGCCCGGGGTCGTTGACCGTGGCCGGCGCGTTCTTCTTGTACTCCATCTCGAAGGTGGCGCCGGCGGCGCGAGTGACGCCGTCCAGGATCTCCCGCATGCGCCGCTCGACGTCCTCGCGCGCCTGGGAGTTGTAGGTGCGCACCGTGCCTTCGAGGTGCACCTCCCCGGGAATGATGTTGAACCGCTCGCCGCCGCGCACGATGCCCACCGTGACGACGCTGGGCTCGAAGGCGGAGAGGTTGCGGGAGCGGATCGTCTGCAGGGCCAGCACCGCCTGCGCCGCGGTCACCACCGGGTCCACGGAGAGGTGGGGGTAGGCGCCGTGCGCCTGCCGGCCCTTGATCTTGATCACGAACTGGTCGACCGCCGCCATGGTCGGGCCGGGGTTGTAGCCCACCTGGCCGAGCGGCAGGTCGGGGAAGGCGTGGAGGGCGAAGATGGCCGCCGGCTTGCCGTCCTTGAACACCCCCTCCTCCAGCATCAGGTCGGCGCCGCCGCGCTCGCCGGCCGGCGGCCCCTCCTCGGCGGGCTGGAAGATGAAGAGGATGGTCCCCGGGATCCGGTCGCGCATCGCGGTCAGCACCGACGCCACCCCGAGCTGGACCGAGGTGTGGATGTCGTGGCCGCAGGCGTGGGCCACCCCGACCTCCTGCCCCATGAAGGTGTCCCGCTTGGTCGAGCGGAACGGCAGATCGGTCTCCTCGGTCACCGGCAGGGCGTCGATGTCGGCGCGCACGGCGATCAGCGGCCCCGGCCGGCCGCCCACGAGCCTGGCGGTGACGCCGGTCTTGGCGATGCCGGTCCGCACCTCGAGCCCGAGGCCACGCAGGTGCTCCGCCACCAGCTTCGCGGTCTCCACCTCGCGGTTGCTCAGCTCGGGGTTCTGGTGCAGGCGGTGGCGGACCTCGACGATCCGCGGCGCCACCTCGTCGGTCCGCCGCCGGATCTCCTGTTGGATCTCCTGGAGGGGGGCCGCCGCCGGTGCCTGGGTGGCCTGGGCGTGCGACACTCCAGCCGCTGTCGCCGACAGCATCCCCAGCAGCAGGGCGGGGAGCAGCGCCGTGTGACGGAGCGCCTTCCGGGGTGCGGTCATCGTATCCTCCTCAGGGCGATCGAGAGCCGGGAGGGGACGTACCGGCGCCCTCTCCGGGAGTGGAAAACCCGCCGAGTTTACAACGTCCGCCGGGCTTTCTCACTCCGCGCCGCTCTGCCGCGGCGCGGCGAAGCGTTCCCGGGCCGGGCCGCTGTAGAATCCCCCCGCCAACGGGAACGCACTCCGGCGCACTGTCCCTCTGAGGCACTTTCCCTGGATAGGAGAGACTGGGTTGAATATCGAAAATAGGAAGATCCTTGTGCTGGGAGGCTACGGCCTCGTCGGCATGGCGGTGTGCCGGGAGCTGCTGGTCAGGAAGCCCCGCGAGATCCAGATCCACAGCCTGCGCATGGAGGAGTCGGAGCGGGCGTGCGAGGAGCTGGCGCGGGAGGCGAACGGCACCAAGCTCACCCCCTCGGCCGGCAACATCTTCGGCCTGGTGCAGGGGGGTACGCGCCGCGAGCTCATCCGCGCGGAGCTGCAGCGGCTGGCCGACGAGGATCTCACCTCCTTCGTGCTCTACAACGTCCTGGCGGAGGCGCGGCCGGACGCGGTCATCGACTGCGTCAACACCGCGACCGGCATCGCCTACGGCGACATCTTCAAGTCGGCCGAGAGGGTCCTGAGCCAGCTCGAGGGGGACGCGCTCGACGCGGAGACCACCGAGCGCCTGCTCGACGCGCTCTACATGCCGCGCCTCATCCGCCACATCCAGGTGATGTACCGCGGCATGATCGACGCCGGCACCCGCGTCTACGTCAAGGTGGGCACCAGCGGCACGGGCGGCATGGGCCTGAACATCCCCTATACGCACTCCGAGGAGCGCCCCAGCCGGGTGCTGCTGTCGAAGAGCGCCATGGCGGGCGCGCAGTCGATGCTCCTCTTCCTGATGGCGCGCACGCCCGGGGCGCCGATCACCAAGGAGATCAAGCCGGCGGCGGCGATCGCCTGGAAGAAGATCGGCTACGGCCCGATCCGGCGCGGCGGCCAGCCGCTGCACCGGGTGGAGGCCCGGCCGGCCCCCCTGGGCGCCACCTTCTCCACCGAGGACGGCGCGGCGGCCCGGATGCTCGACGCGCCGTACGAGAACGTCTTCATCGACACCGGCGAGAACGGCGTCTTCAGCCTGGAGGAGTTCGTCACCGTCACCAGCGAGGAGCAGATGGAGTTCGTGACGCCGGAGGAGATCGCCCGCTATCTGGTCTTCGAGATCGAGGGGGGCAACACCGGCTACGACATCGTCAGCGCGCTGGACGGCGCGGTGCTGGGGCCCACTTACCGCGGCGGCGTCCTGCGCCACTGGGCGATCGAGCACATGACCGAGCTCGAGCGGCAGCACGGGGTCCGGAGCGTCGCCTTCGAGATGCTGGGGCCGCCGCGCAACTCCAAGCTCCTCCTCGAGGCCCACTTCCTGCGCTGCGCCTTCCCGAGCATGGACGCGGTGCGCGAGTCGACGCCGGAGGCGGTGCGCGACACCCTGAACCGGCTGGCCCGCGAGCGCGCCGACCTCGTCCAGGACGCGCTCGCCGTGGGCATCCCCATCCTGCTGGATTCGGGGGAGGTCCTGCGCGGGCCGAAGGTCCTGGTCCCGGCCGACGCCGTGGACGAGCCGGTCACGCCCGCGAAGCTCGAGGAGTGGGTGCGCGACGGCTGGGTGGACCTGCGGCTCGCCAACTGCACCAGGTGGATCGAGCGTTTCCAGAAGATCCACGATCAGACCGCCGCCCTGCCCGAGGCCGACACCTCGAGCCGCTATCTCCGCAACCGCGAGTTCTGGTACCGCGAGCCGGAGATCCAGCCCGGCAAGGTCGTCGGCTGGATCCTCTCCAGCGAAGAGGGTGGGTGGAGGATGAAGCGGTAGGTCAGCGGGAGGGCCGGGGCTCGGCTCCGACCCTCTCCACCCGCTCCACCTTCTCCACGATGACCGCCGGGGTGGGAGCCGCGAGGTGGATGCCGGCGGCTTCGAAGCGGCGCAGCAGCTCCAGGTTGATCGCCTGCTGGCGGTCCATGAAGGCGGCGTAGTCCGGGGTCGTGACCCAGTAGATCGCCTCGAAGTCGAGCGCCGTGGGGGTGAAGCCCTTGAAGTGGGCGCGGTCGAAGCGCAGCAGGTCGCGGGACTCGACCGCCTCGCGGATCATCCCCGGGACCGCCTCCACCAGCTCGGGCGGCGTGCCGTGGACCACGCCGAAGGCGAGCGCCACCCGCCGCTCGGTCAGCCGGCCCCAGTTGCGGATGCGGCTCTGCAGCAGGTCGCCGTTGGGGAAGATGATCTGCTCGCCGTTGACGCTGCGGAGGCGGGTGGTCTTCAGGCCCACGCTCTCCACCGTGCCGGTGAACTCGCCGACGGTGATCGCGTCCCCCACCACGAAGGGCTTGTCCAGCACGATCGACAGCGACGCCAGCAGGTCCCCCAGGATGTTCTGGACCGCCAGCGCCACCGCGATGCCCCCGACGCCGAGGCCGGTGACCAGGGCGGTGATGTCCACCCCCAGGTTGTCCAGGGCGACCAGCAGCACGATGGTCCAGAGGACGATCTTGCCGACGAAGCGCAGGACGCCGAGGAGAGCCACTGACGTGGAGTCCACGGCGAGGCGCTTTTTCCGCGTCCGCTCGACCCCGAAGTCGATCCCCACCAGGGCCCAGAGCGCGACCTGGATCAGCAGCGAGAGGATGGCCGTACCGCGCAGCCCCTCCCGGATCTGCGCCGGCAGGGTCAGGACGAGGCTCGCCAGGTAGGCGGCCGGCAGCAGCAGCAGCCAGCGGCGCGTCCGCCGCAGGACGTCGACCACGAAGTCGTCGACGTCGGTCTCGGTACGGGAGGCCACCGCCGCCATGCGGCGCACCACCAGGCGCCGGAGCAGGGCGAAGACGGCAAAGAAGAGGAGGAAGACGGCGGCGGCCAGCAGCCAGTGGCCCACACGCCCCCCGGGGAGGGGGACGTCGAGCCACTGGGTCCATTCGTATCGCCGCATCGCTTCCGCACCGGGCGGCCAAGCGGCCACCGGCGCGGAATGCTATCACTCAGGCCAGGATGCGCAGGGGGGAGGCCAGTGCCGAGTCAGCGGAGTGAGCGGGCGCGAAGTCGCGCAGGCGGACCGGGACGCGGCGCGCCCCCCAGGCGCCGGGACGGGGCTGGAAGCGGCCGGCGCACGGGGTGCCGCAGGAAGCGCAGGCACCTTCGGGGGTGAGGTTCCACTCGCTCAGCACGTACCAGTCGCGGCCGATGAGCGTCTCGCCGCAGCCGTGACAGTAGGTGCTGCCGCCGTCCTCATCGTGGACGTTGCCGGTGTACGCGTAGCGGATGCCGTTGGCCAGGGCGATCCGCCGCGACCGGGTGAGCGTCGAGGCCGGCGTGGACGGGTAGTCCAGCATCTTCCAGTCCGGATGGAACGCGCTGAAGTGGATGGGCACGTCCGGGCCGAGCTCGTCCACGATCCACCGGGTCATCTGATCGATCTCCTGCTCGGAGTCGTTCTCTCCGGGGATCAGTAGGTTGGTGATCTCGAACCAGACGTCGGTCTCGTGCTTGAGATAGCGCAGGGTATCGAGCACGGCCCCCAGCTCGCCGCCGCAGATCTTGCGGTAGAAGCGCTCGGTGAAGGCCTTGAGGTCGACGTTGGCCGCGTCCATGTGGCGATAGAACTCGGCCCGCGGCTCCGGGCAGATCTCGCCGGCGGTCACCGCGACGGTCTGGATGCCCGCGGCATGGCAGGCCTCGGCCACGTCCACCGCGTACTCCATGAAGATGACCGGATCGTTGTAGGTGAAGGCGACGCTGGCGCAGCCCAGCCGCTCGGCCGCGCGGGCGATCACCTCGGGCGTGGCCTGGTCGGCGAGGGTGTCGACCTCGCGGCTCTTGCTGATGTCCCAGTTCTGGCAGAACTTGCAGGCCAGGTTGCAGCCCGCCGTGCCGAACGAGAGCACCGGCGTCCCCGGCAGGAAGTGGTTCAGGGGCTTCTTCTCGATGGGATCGACGCAGAAGCCGCTCGACCGTCCCCAGGTCTTGAGGACGATCTGATCGTTCTCCCGGGCGCGGACGAAGCACAGCCCCCGCTGCCCCTCGAGCAGCTTGCAGAAGCGCGGGCAGAGGTCGCACTGGATGCGGCCGTTTTCCAGCAGATGCCAGTATTTGGTGGGGACGGTGTCGTTCACTTCCTGGTACTGCAAGGGGTACTGCCTCCGGGTCAGCCTTTACAATCCGAAAACATCCCGGGCAGGAAGCGGGATTCCCCTCTAGCCTGAAAAGAAAAGGGCCGGAGGGATCTCTCCCTCCAGCCCGATCACTTTACAGGCGGACGCGGCGGTTACTGGCTGACCAGCGGGCTGACCAGCGCCACCCAGTCCGCCATGGTGCCGTTCGAGCAGCCGTTCTTGAGCTGACCCTGGCCGAGGCCGAGAGCCGCGACGATCTGGGTGCAGGAGCAGCCCGCGGTGTCGGCGACGGTGAACGTCCGGGCCGGAGCGGCGTTGCCACGGGTGTCGAACACCAGGTCAGCGTCGACCAGGGCCCAGTGGTTGGGGTTGAGTTTGGCGATCCCCTCCGGGATCACCGTGCCGGGGCAGCGGTCCGCGTCCTCGGCGATGCCGTCGGCGTCGGAATCGCTCATCAGGAAGAGGACCAGGCCGTCGTGGTCCGCCGTGCGGAGCGCGGTGGTGGGGATGCTCGCGAAGAAGTCCGGAGTGTCGGCGTTGCCGCGGACGTGGTCCAGGCCGCGCACGAACGGGTTCAGGGCCTGCGAGGTCAGCGCGTGGTCCAGGGCCTGGGCGCTGCCGTCGAAGAGGAAGGAGTAGCGCTCCGCCGGCGGCTCGGATAGGAGCTGGTTGGTGAGGTCGGGATCGATCTCGTCCGTCGCCGGGATCAGCGCGCCGGCCGGATCGGGGCTGCCGGTGAGCTGCCCCATGGCGTCGACGAAGCCGTCGGTGAACTCGAAGGCGTTGAAGTCGCCGGTGACCACCAGCCGGAGGCCCGGCTCGGCGGCCTGCAGGCTCTGGATGTATTGCGAGAGGGTCAGCGCCTGCTGGTGGCGCTTCTCGCGGATGCGGTCGCCGTCGGAGCCCTCGATGCCGGAGAGCGACCGCTGGTGCACGGCGATGACGGTGATGGGGAACGGCGCGCCGTTGGCGAGGTAGGCGCCGCGCAGCACCAGCGGCGGCCGGTCGTTCAGCAGGGCCGTGCTGCCGTTGAAGGTGAACGGGGTGTCGGCGCCGAACTGAACGACGGAATCGACCCGCACGGTGTCGCGCACCAGGAAGCCGACGTCGATGCCGCCGATGTCGTTGCCCTCCAGCAGGTAGGGGGTGTAGACCAGCGATGGGGCATCCGCCTGGAGCTTGGCGGCCAGGTCCTGGAGGACGGTCAGGTTCTCGATCTCCTGGAGCGCCAGGACGTCGGGCGAGCCCAGCCCCTCGCGGATCAGGAGCGAGGCCTTGTTCAGCCGGTTCGCGTAGGTTTGCGCCGAGGCCACCTCGTCGGAGGTCGCCGGATCGTTGACCGTGTCGTAGAGGCGGAGCAGGTTCTGGCTCGCCACGGTGAATTCGCCGGGCTGGCGGTCACGCACCGGCTCGAGGTGCGGCTCGCCGTTGACGGTCAGCTCGGTGGGCCAGATCTGGTAATCGCCGAAGGCGAAGGCGAGCGGCCCCTCGGCCACGTCGACGGTGGCGCCGCCCGGAACCACGACGTTCGGGAGGCCCAGCTTGTCGGGGTCGATCTCGAAAATCTCGGGGTTGCCGTCCCACACCGGCAGGCCGGCGAGGCCCGGGAACAGGATGCCGGGCTCACGGAACGGCCGGTCGGAGCCTGCCACCAGGGCGAAGTCGCCAAAACGGTCGGAGGCGGCGGTCGCGACGCCGTTCTCGACGCGCACGATCATCCCCTCGTAGCGCTCCAGCTCCGCGACCGGCTGCGGGACGGGCGAGGGGAGGGACGCACTGAAGAGGACCACCGCGGGCAGCGGGTTGCCGGTGGAGTCCACCGTCACCGTCGGGTTGGTGATCTCGGTGAGGTCGAAGAACTCCGTTACCGTGCCCTGGACGTCCACCTGGTCGCCCACGGAGACGCTCGGCGCGCTGTTGGTGAAGACATAGATGCCGTTGGAGGTCGCGGCGTCGGCGTCCGCCCGGTCGTCCGGGGCCTGGATGAAGAAGCCCTGGGGGCCGACGGCGGTGACCACGTTGTCCAGGGCCAGGACGGTCTTGCCGGCGTAGGGGGAGGCGAGGCCGTTCCCCTGGATCTCGAACACCTCGAGCTCCACGGGCGGCGGCGGGGGGACCACTACGCAGGCGTGGGCGCCCAGGCCGTCGAAGGCGTTGGTGGCGAAGCCGTCCCACTCGGTGGCCGGGTCGAAGAGGTCGGAGGCGCTGGGATCGCCGGCGCAGGCCGAGACCTTGCGGCGTAGCGTGTTGTCGGCGGTGGAGGCGAGGCCGCTCCCCCACTCGGTGCCGGGATCGGAGCCCACTTGGCCGAAGGAGTCGATGATCGAGCCACCCTTGCGCAGGACCACCGCGTCGTCACCGTTGAACCAGCCGGCGGAGTTGGTCTGGTCGGCGGCGGCGAGGACCTCCGCCACGGCCGAGCCGTGGGCGAGCACGAAGACGTCACCCGCGGCGACGGTGCCGGTGAGGTTGATGGTCAGGCCCGGCGAGGCGCTGCCGTTGAAGAACATCTGCACCGAGTAGCCGCCGGCGCCGAGGTCGATGGCTGCGGCGGTGCCGTTGAAGATCTCCAGGGCCTTGTTGTTCGAGCTGCCCTCGATGTACTCGGAGATGAAGAGGTCGGCGGGGGCCTGCGCCGCGAGAGGCGCGGCGAGCGTGACCGACAACAGGGCGAGGGCGGCAAACAGCGCGCGGGGGCGACGGACCCGCGCGCACCTCGAGCGAGGTGGCGTGTTCATTCGTGGAGACTCCTCGTGGATCAGAGGTTGTGAGACAGAGCCCGGCAGGGCGGGACCTACGCCTTTATTTTAACACGGACGCCAGCGCTTCTACTCCCCGCTCCACCACATCGGGCGGCGCCGCGGTGAAGCAGAGCCGGATGTGGGTCGGGTAGGGGCCGAAGCTGGGGCCCGGCGCGACGAAGAGGCCGCGGTCGACGCAGTCCTCCAGGAGCCCCTGGAGCCCGCGGTGGTCGAGGCGGTCCGCCACGTCGAGGAAGAGGAAGGTGCTGCCCTGGGGCGGCTCGATGCCGAGGCGCGCCGCCGCCTTGAGGCCGGCCTGCCGGTAGGACTGCCGGGCCTCCGCGATCCACGGCTCGCCCGGGCCGGAGAGCACCCGTAGCGCCGCGATCTGCGCCGCCGTCGGCGTGCTGTAGAAGCTGTGCAGGCTGACCTTGCGCAGCTCCTTCATCGCCGCCGCCGGTCCCACCACGTAGCCGCAGCGGTTGCCGGCCATGCCGTAGGCCTTGGAGAAGGAGTGGGCGGCGAAGGTGCGCTCCGGAGCGAGCGGCCGGGTGTAGGCGTGCTCCCCCTCGAATAGGTAGTCCTCGTAGACCTCGTCCGAGATGACCCAGAGGTCCTCGCTCCGTGCCCATTCCACCAGCGCCTCGATCCACGCCCGGGGGATGATCCGGCCCGTCGGGTTGCTCGGGGTGTTGAGGTAGAGGGCCACCGTGCGGTCGGTCCGCAGCTCGCGGACGGCCTCGACCGCCGTCTCCGGGGAGTCGGCCCGGCCGAAGAAGGGGACGTCCACCGGCACGCCGTGGAAGGACTGGATGATGCCGGTGATCAGCGGCCAATGAGGCGCCAGTTGGAGCACCTCGTCGCCCGGGGCGAGGATCGCCCCCGCCACGGCGCCCAAGGCGCCGGTGGCGCCGGTGGCCACCAGCACGTTCTCCCGGGCAGTCGGCGCGCCGGAGCGGGCCTGGACCCGCTCGGCGATCGCGTCGAGGAGCGCCGGCAGCCCCTGGGGCGGCGCGTAGCGGTGCATGCCCGGGTAGTCCGACACCCGCAGGTCCTCCATCCGACACCCCGCGGGGGGCTCCATCCAGGTGTCCCCCACGTGCAGGGGGTAGACCTCGCCCTTGTAGCTCTCCAGGCGATGAGCCAGGGAGGAGTAGACGGCTCCGGCGATGTGGTCGACCGACGGGGAGTATCCGGGATAGCGCGGCATGGTCCGCAGATCCTACC
>DASPJI010000560.1:0-11370 GCA_035628695.1 Thermoanaerobaculia bacterium
CCGACGCCGTGCTCCTGGACGAGGCCAAGGTCGGGATCCTCGCCGGGTCGTTCGTGTCGGCGATTGCCGGCAGCCTGGTGCTCGTGCGGATGGCGGGCAGGCACCACTCTTCATGAACGACCTTTCCCGAAAGGAGAATCCATGAAGAGAGCCGTCCTCCTCGTCGTCCTCGTCCTGTCCCTGGTGGGGGTGAGCGCCGCCACCGTGCCGCAGGCGGAGGCCTGGTCCTGCCCCCCCGGCGTGCCCTACTGCACCCTCGGCAACAACGCGCAGTGCGACAGCTGGTGCGGCGGACCCGGCTGGGGTTCCTGCGTGCGTCCCGGCTGCTGCTCCTGCCTCGCCTAGCCGTTTGTATGGATGCCCGCCGCCGATCCTGGACGGCGGGCTCCTTGCGAGTCAGCGCCGGCGCCAGGCGTCCAGGCTGTAGAGGGCGAGGGCGAGCCAGATGCAGGCGAACGTCACCAGGTGAACGCGGGTGAACGGCTCGCCGAAGACCGCGGTGGCGAGGAGGAGCTGCAGGCTCGGCGAGAGGTACTGGATGAAGCCGATGGTGGCGAGCCGCAGCCGCCGGACGGCGTTGGCGAACCAGACCAGCGGCAGGGTGGTCACCAAGCCGCCCAGGGGCAGGAGCAGGGTCTCCTGCCAGGTGCCGTGCACGAAGGCGAGCCCGCCCCGCGCCTCCTGGACGAGCAGGAATCCCAGCGCCAGCGGCAGCAGCAGCGACGTCTCGACCGCCAGGCCGGTCATCCCGTCGGCGCGGACGGTCTTGCGCAGCAGCCCGTAGAGCGCGAAGGTGCCGGCGAGGAACAGCGAGATCACCGGCAGCTCGCCATAGGAGACGGTCAGGAAGGCCACCCCCGCCGTGGCCAGCAGCACGCCGGCGATCTGCATCCCCCGCAGGCGCTCGCCGAGGAAGACGACCCCCAGGAGCACGTTGACCAGCGGGTTGATGTAATACCCCAGGCTCGCCTGCGTCACCCGTCCGGAGTTGACCGCGATGATGAAGACGAGCCAGTTGCCGGCGATGAGGGCCGTCGTGACCAGCAGGATGGCGAGGGTCCGGCGGTCGGAGACGGCGCGGCGGACGTCGGCCAGGCGCCCGCGCCACGCCAGCCACGCGAAGAGCAGCGGCACGGACCAGACGACGCGGTGCGCCATGATCTCGAGCGGCGGCACCCCGGCGACCGCCTTGAAGTAGAAGACGGAGAACCCCCACCACAGATAGGCGGCGATAGCGTAGAGAGCCCCCTTCCGGACCTCTTCGGCCGCGCTGGGTGGAGCATCGGGGAGCGGGAGGGGCTCGGACATCGGCGCAGTCTATCCGCACGGCACGCCCTCTGCGGATAGACTGTTCCCGTGATGTGGAAATCCCTTGCCAGGAGGCTGGCCCGCCGGCGCCTGGGGCCATCATCCGGGTCGGCGGTGCCGTCCGGATCGGCCTGGCCCGCGTGGGTGGCCTACGAGCCGGACCTCGTCCCGCCGCCGGCCCTCATGGGGGAGGAGGGGATCTCGGTGCTGGAGGAGTGGTTCCGCTGGGCCGAGGAGTGGAGC
Organism: Thermoanaerobaculia bacterium; assembly: GCA_035628695.1. Lineage (GTDB taxonomy): Bacteria > Acidobacteriota > Thermoanaerobaculia > Multivoradales > UBA5704 > DASPJI01. Next base: position 1,552 of record DASPJI010000560.1, read on the forward strand.
ATGCTGCTCCGCGTCTACGGCCGGGTGACCGCCGGCAGCTCCGTCCTCGAAATCGGCTGCGGCGCCGGCCGGATCGCCTTCCCGCTGCGCTACGTCCTCACCCGGGGGAGCTACGACGGCTTCGACATCCGCCGGGAGCCGATCGAGTTCCTGCAGCGCACCTTCCAGGCGGCCCATCCGACCTTCCGCTTCCACTGGGCGGATATCCACAACACCTTCTACAACCCGCGGGGGAAGCTGACCACGCCGCAGTACCGGGTGCCGGCTGCGGACGCCTCGAAGGACATCGTCTTCGCCGCCTCGATCTTCACCCACATGCTGCCGGAGAACACGCTGCACTACTTCCGGGAGTCGGCCCGCGTCCTCCGCTCCGGGGGCCGCTGCCTCTTCAGCTTCTTCCTCCTGGACCACTACCGTCCCGGCCACCCCCGCCCCCTCGGCTTCGCCAAGCCCGACTTCGACTTCGGCCATCCCCACGGCAGTCACGGGGACGACTTCGCCATCGCCTTCCCCAAAAACCCCGAGCGGATGACCGCCTACCGTCTCGCCCTGCTGCGGCGCTTCGCCGCCGAGACCGGCCTGGAGCTGGACGGCGATCCCGTGCCGGGGCTCTGGTCCGGCACGATCGAGTCGCCGGTGGGGGCGCAGGACGTGCTGGTGCTGGTGAAGCTCCCAAGACGGAGCTGTGAGGGGTCCTAGAGCGCTCGGTCCACGCGCTCCGGGTGAGCCGCGAGCCAGTGGCGCAGGGCATGGAGAACGGCCGGCACGTCGCCGAGGTGATGGGTGAGGATGAGGTAGAGCTCGGCGGGGGTGACCTCGTCGTACATGTGGACGAGCCGGTTCCGGTATCCGGCCATCTGCAGGAGGCGAGCGGCGAGGTCAGGCGTCAGCACTTCCATCTGCTCGAGCTGACGCGGGACGGCCTTGTACTCGGCGGCGGGGATGCCGAACCCCTTGGCCAGCACGTGACGGCCCAGGTCGAGCAAGGCCTCCAAGGCCCGGCGGAGAAAGGACTCGCCTGCGGCCACCATGCGAGGGTCCGAGGTGAGGTCCGTCTCGGTGGTCAGAGGAAGCGTGGCAATCCCCGCGAGCATGCGTTCGATCAGATCGACCTTGGAGGCGACCACCGCTTCGCGGATCTTGTCCGGGCTCATGACGCTCGCCGTCGCGCCTCTCCGGGCCGCACGCCCAGCAGCATCGCCCGGCGCTCGCGCTCGAACGGCTCCAGGTCACCGGCCCGGCGCAGGACATAGAGATCGAACTCGTCACAACGCACCGGGTCGGCGCAGTAGAGGCGCTCGCCCCGGATCGCCTCGAGAGCGAGGAAGGGGTCGCAGGTGCCGACGTTGATCAGGTCGACCGGGCCGTCGAGCCGCTCCTCGAAACGCGTCTCCAGGGCCACGAGGTCCGCGAGCCCGACCGGCTCGGTGAACAGCACCGCCAGGTCCACGTCGGAATCCGGCCGCGCCTCTCCGGTAGCCTGGGAGCCGAAGAGATAGACGGCCATGATCCGTGGTTCGCCCGCGACTATCTCCCTACATGCCTTGGCAACGGCCGCGAGCGCAGCTGGATCAGGGTGGCTCATGGAGCCATCATAACGGAGGGGCGCCAGAGGCACCAGAAACGGTCCACGGGCACGGCGCCGCGCTTTCCCATCCGGCAAACCGCGCCCGGGAACCGGGTCCATCGATTGTCAAAGAACCTTCCTAGCCTTTCCCGCGCGGTCTGACCCGCGCCGTACTCGTTTCGACCCTCTCCGGAGCTCCCGCGACCCGAGGGTCGAGAGGCTCCGCAACGTTCGCGAGCGCCTCGACCCGAGTCAAACCTCGCGCGACCCTGGGGTCCAACCTCGCGACCCTCGGGTCGAGAGGCTCGACCCGAGGGTCGGAACCACTTTGTCCAGGGTCGAACCCTCTGACCCAGGCGTGTGTTCTCGCAGCAGCCAGGGCGAATCAGCTCAAGGAACGCCAGGCAGGCGCTCAAACGAGGCGTTATAAGATCGTATCGGGCCATGGATGTCAATTCTGGTCTTGTAACCGGACCGGACTCCGTGTAGATTGGGCTGGAGGCGGGGCCGTGGTCCGGAGCCCGCCGCGGGGTGATCTTTGACAACTGAAGAGTACGGGGGCGCCGCCGTGTCCAAGGCCGCGCCCCCGGCGTGGGAGGCGGGGGGAGTCCTCCGCCTCCGGTGGCCAGGGGTACGTCGTCCACCCGCGCGATTTGATCTTGACACACTCGCTCAACCCGGCGTAAGCTATCCGCGCAGTCGCAAGCTGTACCCCTATACATCGGGAAGGGAGGTGTTGCCGGGAGGAGACCTGACGCGAGACTCGACGGAGTGTCCCAGGAGAGGGTGTGCCTCTCCCGGGAGAGATCGAAGACTGAGACGGCCCCGGAAGGAGATAGAGGCTCCAACCGGGGCCTCGCCGAGCAGGAGACCAGCTCATGCCCGACTACGGGAATGGTATACCTTCGTCCGCCCCGACGTTTGCCCACATCGACCTGACTCAGGTGACCGAGTCCACCCGCCGCGCGCTGTACGACGCGGTGGTCGAGGTCCACTTCCGTCCCACCCCGGCCGAGGTCCAGAAAGCCGCCGAGGACCCGGACAACCACTGGATCCCCGACTACGGTCCGGACGCCGCCGGCCTGCAGGTCGTCCACTTCAAGGGCCGCTGGTTCGCGATCTGGCGGTCCCTCGAAGAGGGCGACGGCGCGCCGGAAGCGCACCGCTGGACGGTGCTCCGCGTCGGGCGGGGGGAGGGGGGCGGGTTGGAGTTCTTTGAGGTGTAGGGGCGGGAGGTAGTGGAGTAGCAGGGTAGGTGGCCGGGGCGGCGGGTGGGTGACGCCGCCCCGGTCGAGAGCTAGTCACATACGAAGGGGCTGTTTGTGTCCTGCACAGGGGCGGCCGGCGTTCTATCCGGGTTTGTGTAAGTCTTCACGATACCAGTATGCGCATCCCGGACTGTGAGCGAAAACCCGACATTCGTGCCGGCTGAGAAGAAGACCCAGTACCGGCCGCCTGAGCCACATCCATTCAACACCTTGACGAGCAACTCGGGGTTACTCGCAGAGAAGAACCAAAACAATCCACCCTGGCTGACACCGAGGGAGGATAGGGGGATCGCTCTCCCGGAACCGCTCAGTCCGCCACCCTGCGATGTTTGGTAAGACACCCTAACCTCAAAGCGCTTGTCACCAGGTGTGTCGTCGAGGCAGAGTACGGTTTCCGAGGAAACGCACGCTGCAGTCTCAGGTGTAGTCGTCGCGGTGGCCTCATTGGAGTAGGACGAGTACGCACTTGAGCGCCGAGCTCTGACGCGAAAAGTATATGAGGTTCCTGGAACAAGCTGCGTAACATTTACCGAAGTTGTATTGGTCGGGACACCGCCGATGTCGACAAATAGCGACTCGCCTGTCTTGACTTCTATCCTGTACTCGTCCTCATTGGAGGCATTATCCTGCCATGAGAGCTCGATCGAAGTGCTAGACCGCGTTGAAGCTGCAAGCTGAGTGGGAGACGCAGGGGGCTGTGGTGGAGGCACGGCAGAGCATTGAACTTCAAGGTAGTATTCCTTGCTGCCAATTATGGGATTTTCGGAGGTTATCATGACAGTCCATGTTCCGTTGGCATTCAGAACGCCTGTTAGGAGATCTGTGCTGGAGTCGAATAAATGGTCCTTTCCGACCCCTGCTAGAGACCCGTCTGGCCCGTATGCCGCTACTCTCGGGTTAAAGAATGAGTCCGAGGTCTCCGCGTAGATAGCTACGTACGAACCCGCTCCGCCGGTGAAGGTCCAGAAGTCATAATCGTAGCTCTGGAAATTGGATGAGTAATTACAATCATTGAACTCTAGAGTTCCCGTGTTGCTTTGGTTGCAAGCAATCGTCCTCGAGGCTGGGAACAGGCAGGTGGGCTTGGTTGTGGGCACCACCTGTGCCGAGACCAACGCCGTCTGTGTTGTAATCAAACACGCCAGGCCAATCAACGCTTTGCGCATGCTGTCTCTCCTTGAGTCTGTTTGGCGACCGAGGGCTGGATCAATCTTGGTAGATGTTGAGACGTCCGATTCGTGCTAACGACGATGAACGCCCCGGCATAGGCATAAAGCCAGGTAGCCGTAATAGTCACCTCTCAAGCCCCAGAGGGGCGGAGGCAGTTCGGTTCCGGAACGATCGTTCAGCGCTCATGAGTTGCATGCCTGCGCCTCTTCGGGCCGAAGAATGGTGGGGGGCGGCGTGACCCAGGGTTGAAGCCATGGGCTTTATGCCTGTGCCGCTTCGCGGCGTTGGCGCTGAGCAGAAGCCTGTTGGAGGACTGTCCTGCGAGGGATGACGCTCATGGTCTAGCCAGGAAGTTCCGAAGAGCCTGTACCTCCGCCTCGGCCTCTTCTACGGTTTCGGGCCCGAGCTTGGGGGAGATGCCCTTTTCGAGGAGAATCTCTCGCATCTGCGCCCAACTCACTCCGGCGAGGTCAGCCGCCTTGGTCAAGGAGAGCTCTTCGGTCTGGTACCGGTGGACCGCAAGTTGAATTTGCGCCTCGGGGCGGGCGCGAAGTAAGTGGCGGAGCGCATCGCGGATCACCTCCTCCTCGGTCTCGTAGAGCCGTGCCTCGACGAAGTCCCGGGCTTCGGTAGGTCTCATCGCGGTCGTCCTTTTGGCCATGCTCCTCTCCTTCCCTGAGATCCTACCATCGTGGAGGAGGAGCAACCGGCGAAGCCTGGCCCCCCGACGCGGTGGGCTGGAGGGTTGGATGACGGCGTGACCCAGGGTTGAAACCCTGGGCTTTATGCCTGTGCCGCTTCGCGGCGTTTGGAGGGGAGTTGATATCGACCAGCGAGGCCCGCCCCGCCCGGGGGCGGGCCTCCTCTCGTCCGGGATGGCTAGGCCTCGTCGCCTTCGCAGGCTCCCGGGGTGAAGCTGAATACCTCACAGCGGGCGAAGCAGGCGTTCGAGTAGGTGCGATTGTCGCAGCCGCAGACCGGATCGAAGATCAGGATGCAGATGCACTCCTCCGGCTGGAAGGGGGGCGGGATGCGGCAGACGTTGCCCTGCCCGGGGAATCCGGCCGGCGGCCCCTGCAGGAAGAGGGGCTCCGGCGCGGCGCCGGTCTGGACGGCAGGGGTCGCGGGCGCATCGTCCGCCAGGACAGGGGGGGCGAGGAGCGACAGGGCCAGGATCGCGAAGAGACACGGGATGAGCTTCTTCATGGCAGGACCTCCTTCGGACTGCGGATCAGGTGGGGGGGCCAGGGCAGCCGCCCCCGGGGTGCACGGCCGGCTACACGCGCGGCCAGTCTTCCGAGACTAGCACTTTAGGAATCCGATGTGGAGTGCTTGCGCGGAATCTGTCCCGCGCTCGCCTTGCCGCTCCTCCCGCACCTCTCTCTATGAGGGACCCATCGAGCGTAGGTGCTGGTCCCATTCAATGAAAGGAACGATATGAAGAGATTTGTCCTGCTCTGCCTCTTGGTCCTGTCGCTCCTCGCGGTCAACGTCACCGCGCCCAATACGGCGTCCGCTGCCTATGAGTGCCCGTGGTACACGACGTACTGCTGGAACTCGCCGCAGTGCGACAGCTACTGCGGTGGCGTCGGCTACGGCTCCTGCATCCGCGGCTGCTGCGCCTGCCTCGCGTAGAGCGACCCCGCCCGACCTCGCGGTCAACCTCGCGGCCTGGCGGGGGCCTCTCCCGTCAGGCCGCGACGGTCACCCGTAGCGCCGGCCGTCCCGTCAGGTAGTCCGCCATGGCACCGGTGACGGCTCCCCGTCCGGCGGCGTTGAAGGCCGCGAACATGGGGGAGGTGTTGATCTCCAGGAAGAGGGGACGGCCCGTCTCGGCGCAGGTCTTGAAGTCCGCGGCGCCGAAGTCCATCCCCAGGGCATCCGTCAGCATCCCCAGCCCCTGGGCGAGGCCGGCCGGGACCGGGATGGGCTCCACCCGCGTCTGCTGCGTCGAGCGATAGTCGAGCTCCTCTGAAAGCACCTTGAAGGCCAGGAAAGAGTCGCCGACCCGGAAGACCCGGACCTCCGGCGGCACCAGCTCGGTCTGCACGATGGCCGGCGCCGCCGCCACACCACCGCGGTTCTGAGTGTTGCCCACTACTTCGTGCAGGCGCTGGGTGTGGGCGCCGCCGTTGATCGGCTTGACGATCTTGGCGCGGTCCGCCTCGAACGCGTCCAGCCGCCCGAGGTGGTTGGTGATCAGGGTGGTGGGGATCGCGAGGCCGCACTGCCGCGCCAGATGCAGGGCGTGCGGCTTGTTGGCCGCCGGGAAGCGGTTCCAACGGTTGAGCATGCGGACGTCCTCGTGCGCCAGGACCCAGCCGTACACGGCCGTGTGCCAGGCCGCGGCACGGTAGGCCGACTCGCGGCGGCCGTCCGCCAGGTTGGTGAAGACGTCGTGGCGGAGGAAGGCCGCCCGCGGGCGGACCTCCTCGCCGTCGACGGTCAGGCGGTCGGACGCCAGGTCCCAGGCGATCCAGGGGTTGTGATCGGCTCCGACCTGGAGGAAGAAGACGTCCTCCCCCCGGGATTCGAGCGTCTCGACGAGCGCCCGCAGGTTCGGGTCGCGGTCGCCTCCCGCGACGAGGATGGGCCCAGTGTCCGACCGCAGCATGATCAGAACGCTCCGAAGGGGCTGCCGGCGTTGAAGGACTCGAGGCTGACCTTGTCCTCCTCGCCCACGGCCATGGTGGTGTAGGGGTCCTCTTCGCCGATGGCGAGGGTGGTCACCGGCTCCTCCTCGCCGAGCGAGAGGGTGGTGTAGCCGCCGGCGTTGAAGCCCTCCTCCTCGCCGACGCGCAGGGAGGTCACGACGTCCTCCTCGCCGATCGCGAGGGTGGTGATGGGGTCCTCTTCGCCGATCGCGAGGGTGGTGACGTCGCCGGCGCGGTACGTATCGTTCGAGTTGCTCATGATCAGATCTCCTCAGGTTTCAGGGTTTCTATCTATATAGAAGCGGGCTGTCCCCTCGGAGCCTGCGAGGTCTCTCGTGCGTTTCCGAGAGGGGCTCAGGCGCCCGCGTTGTAGAGATCAACGATGGAGCGCGGGCGATCCCCTCACTTTTCGGCGGCTCAATCCACCAGGGTTTCGAAGCTTCCGAAGCGGGTGTCGTAGGTGCTCTGGTGCCGGAAATGGATCACCACGTGCTCCTCGGCCTTGCCATGGAAAAGGGTGTTGTGCCACCAGACGTTGTCGAACACCGGCCCCCGTTCCAGCACCTCGGCCTCGCAGTTCACCTGCAAGCAGCGGAAGCGCCCGACCTCGCTGCGGTCCTGGAGGTCGAAGACGTAGAAGACGAGGGCGCAGCGGCCGTCCGCCCGCAGCGCCTGGACGGCCGGGCTGTCCTTGCCCAGGAGGGTGCTGAGGCTCGCGTGATCGAAGTCCTCCGAGTTCCGGTAGTAGTCCCGCAGGTAGGCGAGGCCGCGGTCGTAGACCTCGCGCGACCCCAGCGGCGCCGCCGCCTCGTAGATCTGCCGGAACTCGGCGGTCTTCGCCTCCAGCCGCGAGGGGTGGGGGAGGATGCCGCAGATGATCGAATGGCTGCTCACCCCCAGGGGCACGCCGGGCCGGCGCACCGTGAGCAGCGGCGCCACCCCGGCGTGCGGCGCGCCGTTCCTCTCATGGGCGGTGTGGGCGCGCAGGCTCACCTGCCACTCCAGCAACCCCGGAGGGAAGGGGCGGGCCTGCACGGTCGGACGCGTGAAGAGCATGGGATCTCCTTTCCAATCCAATAAATGTCAGAGGCTCCGCGTCGGGTCTCCCGGGCCGAGGACCTGGACACGCAGGGCGCCGGCCTCGTCGGTGATCCGGGTCTCGACGCCGTAGACGTCCAGGAACATCTCGCGGGTGAGGCAGTCGCGGGGCGGTCCGGCGCGGTAGAGGCGGCCGCGGTGGAGGATGGCCACGCGATGGGCGAGCCGGGCGGCCTGGTCGACGTCGTGGAGGACGATGCCGAGGGTGACGCCGCGCTCCCGGTTGATGCGGGCGAGCAGCTCCAGCACCTCGCACTGGTGCTTGAGGTCGAGGCTCGCGGTGGGCTCGTCGAGGAGGAGGACGTCCGCCCCCTGGCAGAGGGTCATCGCCAGCCAGGCGCGGCGGCGCTCGCCGCCGGAGAGACGGGCGACGGCGCGGCCCCGCAGGTCTTCGAGGTCGAGCCAGCGCAGGGCCTCGCGCACGGCGGCGCGGTCGGCGGGACGCAGGTCGCCGAGCAGGTTGGCGTAGGGGTGACGGCCGCCGGTGACCAGCTCTTCGACGGTGAGGCCGTCAGGGCAGGCCGGCTCCTGGGGAAGGCGGGCAACGCGCCGCGCGAAGGCCCGGCGGGAGAGCCCCCAGGCCGGATGCGCGCCGAGGGAGACATCGCCGGCGCGGGGCCGGAGGCCGCGGGCGAGGCCCGCCAGCGCCGTCGACTTGCCGGAGCCGTTGGGGCCGAGGATGACGAGGATCTCGCCCTGCCGCAGCTCGAGGTGGAGGTCGCGGACGGCGTCGCGGTCGCTGCGCGGGTGCCGCAGATGGAGGCCGCGGGCCGTCAGCAGCGGTTGGAGCGGTTCGGTCACGGCAGCTTCCTCCAGAGGAGCACGAGGAAATAGGGGCCGCCCAGGAAGGCGAGGAAGGCGCCGACCGGCAGCTCGACCGGCGCGGCGAGGGTGCGGGCGGCGAGGTCCGCCAGCACCAGCAGCGCCGCGCCGCCCAGGGCGGAGAGCGGGATCAGCGTGCGATGAGCCGGGCCGGTGGCGATGCGGATCCAGTTCGGCACCACCAGGCCGACGAAGCCCACGAGGCCGGCGACGCTCACCGCCGCCGCGGCGAGCAGGGCCGCCAGGCACGAGGCGCCGACCCGGGCGCGGCGGACCGCGAGGCCGACGCCGCCCGCCGAGTCGTCGTCCAGCAGCAGGAGGTCGAGGGGGCGGGTCACCGTCCAGGCCAGGACGAGGCCGAGGGCGACGGGGCCGGTGGCCATCCGCACCTCGCGCCAGCCGGTGCCGTTGAGCGATCCCACGGTGAAGCTGACGAAGGCCGGCGCGCGGTCGGCGAAGACGAAGGTGAGCACGCCGATGGCCGCGAAGAGGATCGCCTGCACCGCGACCCCGGAGAGGACGATGCGCAGCGGGCTCGCCGTCTGGCTCCCCGCCCAGGAGACGGCGAGGACGAGGGCGACGGCGGCGAGCCCGCCGGCGAAGGCGAGGAAGGGGAGGGCGGCGACGGCCGCGGGCAGGAAGATCAGCCCGAAGAGCGCCGCCACCCCGGCGCCGGCGTTCACCCCCAGGAGGCCCGAGTCCGCCAGGGGGTTGCGCACCACCGTCTGGAGGAGCGCGCCCGCCACCGCCAGGGCGGCGCCGGTGAGCCCCGCGGCCAGGATGCGCGGCAGCCGGATGTCCCAGACCACCGCGTGCGACGGGTGCGCCGGCTGGAGCAGGGCGGCGCCGAGCTCTCCCAGAGGCACGTGCACCGCGCCCCGGGTGAGGGAGAGCGCCGCCGCCGCCAGGAGGATGCCGGTCCAGATCGCGGCCCAGAACCCCGGCCGCCGGCGCCAGCCGTCCCAGACCAGCGCGAGGTTGGAGAGGGCCGCTTCCATCAGCGCCCCGCGAACCCGGTGAGCCGGCGCGCCGCCTCCACCATCCGGAGCCCCGGGTTGGTGGCGAAGAGCGCCGGATCGAGGACGTGGATGCCCTGGCGGACGTTGGACATCCCCCGCCAGGGCCCCCCCTCCGCGGTCTTGCGGAGGAACGCCTTGCGGATCTCCTCCGGATCGCCGTGGGTCGCCAGGAGGACGAGCTCGGGCCGCAGCGACGCCATCACCTCGTCGTTGACCTCCAG
>DASPJI010000561.1:0-4905 GCA_035628695.1 Thermoanaerobaculia bacterium
CCCTGGCGGGGGGGCCGGAGCTGGCCCACCTCACCTCCGGCGACAGCGACTGGTACGACTGGCTGTTCGACACCCTGACGCAGGCCGGCGACAAGCTCGACTTCGTCACCCACCACGTCTACGACGGCGACGGCCCGGAGGACGTGGCCGAGAAGCTCGACGCCAACACCCTCTTCGGCGGCCGGCCGTCCTTCTGGGGCACGGTGGCGCCGTCGGTGCGCGAGGTGCTGGAGGAGGCGGGCGCCACGGACAAGCCGTTCTGGCTCACCGAGATCGGCTGGGAGACCGCCAACGTCTCCGAGGCGCGGCAGGCGCAGAACTACACCGGCCTGCTCACCGACTGGTTCACCGGCCGCGCCGGCCGCGACTGGGTCGACAAGGTCTTCTTCTATGAGATGAAGGACGGCGGCGCCGCGGACAGCCCGACCTGGGGGATCCTGCGGCCGGACGGCAGCCCGAAGCCGGCCTGGGGCGCCTATCGGGACTTCACCGCGTCCTGGGCCGGGTCGCAGGGGCGGACGCTGGCGCTCCTCGGCGGCCGCTTCAAGGTCGAGGTGAGCTGGCGCGACCACCAGGGGAAGACGGGCACCGGCCACGCCGTCCCCGACTCCGACCAGAGCGGCTTCTTCTGGTTCTTCGACCAGGCGAACCTGGAGCTGGTGGTCAAGGCGCTGGACGGCCGGGCGCTCAACGGCCGCTGGTGGATCTTCTACGGCGCCCTCTCGGACGTCGAGTACTGGCTCACCGTCACCGACACCCAGACCGGCCAGGTCCGCCGCTACCACAACCCGCCGGGCAACCTCTGCGGCAAGGGGGACACCTCGGCCTTCCCGCTCCCCGCGGCAGCTTCGAGCGGGGTGGCGGCGGACGAGTCCTTCGAGGCGGTGCCGTTCTCCGGCACCGCCGTCCTGGAGGCGGACCACCTCGCCGCCGGCACCGGCCTGGTGACCGCCGCCGCCGGCTCCTGCGGCGGCGGCGCCAACGCCCTCTGCCTCCTCGGCTCGCGCTTCCGGGTCGAGGTCGACTGGCGGCGGCGCGACGGCGTCACCGGCGTCGGCACCCCGGTGCCGCGCACCGACCAGAGCGGCACCTTCTGGTTCTTCGACCCGGCGAACCTGGAGCTGGTGGTGAAGATCCTGGACGGCCGCGCCTTGACCGGCCGCTTCTGGGTCTTCTACGGCGCGCTGTCGGACGTGCAGTACCGGATCACCGTGACCGACACCGTCACCGGCGCCAGCAAGGTGTACCAGAACCCGGCCGGCAACCTCTGCGGCCGCGGCGACACCCAGGCCCTCTGAAGAGGATGCCGTTCTTCAAGGTGGGGAAGGAGGCGGCCTTCACCCCCGGGAGTCTCCACGCCGTGACGCTCCTGGGCCGGAGGATCGGCATCGTCCGCGATCCGGACGGCACCCTGCGCGCCATGGAGGTGACCTGCCGCCATCAGAACGCCGACCTGACCCAGGGGCAACGCGACGGCGACGTGGTGACCTGCCCCCGCCACGGCTGGCGCTACGACCTGCGGACCGGCGAATGCCTCACCGAGCCCTGGGCGCGGCTGCGCAGCTTCGACCTGCAGGTGGTGGACGGCGAGGTGCTGGTCTCGCCCTCCCCCCGGGAAGAGCCGCGGGAGCGGGAAGAGGGGGGCTGAGGCCGGACCTCACCCTCCGGCCTGGGCAAGCCCCCCCGCCGCCTGTCCGGAAGAATTGTTCGTCGCAGAGCAGGATTCCCGAGGCTCGCGACCCGGGAAGAACGTCGCAGAGGCGCGTTGATTCGTCGCAGATGAGCTCCGCTCTGCGACGTTTGAACGCAGCTCTGCGACGAACGAACGTTCATCTGCGACGAACAAGCGTTCATCTGCGATGATTGAACGCTGCTCTGCGACGTTTCAGCGCAACTCTGCGACGATCGGATCGAAGGGAGGTGGCTCAGAAGCCGCCATGAAGGGGCGGTGGTGCCTCCCCCCCTGGGCGGGTGGGCGGGAGGGAGCGGGGGAGGTCAGGAGGGGGGTTTTTCATCGCCCCCGAACCCTCGACTTCCCGCAAGCCCCCCTCATTTTCATCTTGACGTACCCCCGGTCGCGTTATAGTCTCGGGCGGTCGTAAGCCGTACAACAGAAAAGGAGGTGGCAGGGGAGAGAAGCAAGCCGCAGCTTCACAGCACAGCCGTACAGGATCGCTGTGCCTCCAAGGTGAGCGCGTGTCTCATCCGAGGCTCCAGGGTCCAAGCGGCCAAGGGAGGGAGCGACCAACTCGCCTCCCGAGGCCTAGCCGGACAGGAGATGCAACTCATGCCCAGCTTCGGTGATCGTACGCCTTCGGGCGTCGATCTGTCCCGTCCCACCGAATCCACCCGCCGTCATCTCTACGAGCTGGTGGTCCGCGTCTACTTCCAACCCACTCCTGAGGAGGTGGAGCAGGCCCGTCAGGATCCCGGCAACCACTGGGTGCCGGACTACGGTCCCGACGAGGCGCGCCTGCACGTCTTCTTCGTCTACGGCCGCTGGTTCGCGGTCTGGGAAGCGCTGGAGGAGAAGAAGGAGACCGGGCCGCTCCCGGAGTGGCGCCGCTGGTCGGTGGTGCGGATCGTCGAGGACGCGGACCCGTCGAGCGCGACGGGCGTCACCTTTCTGGAGGTCTGACGCTCCCGGCGCGACATCCGCCGCCTCGCGCGGCCCGCCTATCTATAGAAGGAAGCAGCGCCTTCTCCGCCGTCGCGGGGGAGGCGCGCCGACGCCCCCGTTTTCAGCCGCGAAGCGGCGCGGGCGTAGAGCCTGGGGTTTCAACCCAGGTAAGCGCAAAATTCCAAAGTCCCGAAGGGACGTAGGCAGCTCGACGGGTGGGGAGGATTGCCTGCGCCCTTTCAGGGCTGGAGGGTGGGGGTGGGGCGCCTACCTGGCATTGAAATGCCAGGCTGTACGCCTGCGCCGCTTCGCGGCTGATCTGGTCGGCGATTGCGTGTTGATGCTGGCTGCGTACACGGAGGCGGCGCTGCAAAACCCCCCTCCTGACCTCCCCCGCTCCCTCCCGCCCACCCGCCCAGGGGGGGAGGCACCACCGCCCCCTCTCCGGCGGTCCGTGTCCGTCCGTGCTCGTCCATGTTGCCCCCCGTCCGCCTCCCCCTGTCCCGGGGAGGCGGGAGAGGGGGCCGGGGGGTGAGGGCCTACGAGATCTCCGACCCCTCGCGCCGCCACTGGATGTCCATCTCCTCGCGGCCGGCGAGCCCCTGATCGAGCAGCGCCAACAGGTTGGGATCGGCACCGGCCTCTTCCAGCAGGCCGAGGGTGGTGCGGTTGATGTAGTAGTCGTTGTCGTCCCGGGACTCCTCCTCGAGGACGTCCACCAGCGCCTGGAACTGCTCGGGCGTCACCTGCCCCAGCTCCCGTCCCGTCTCTTTGTCGCGGATCGTGATCATGCCTCCTCCTTCGTCCGTGCGGGGCAGAACCTATCACGACTCCCGGGGAGCAGAGCGCTCGTTGCAACCGGTCTTCCGGAACTGTAAACTCGGGGCATGGTACCGGAGATCCGAAGAGTCCTCGATCTGTTGAAGAACTCGATGCGCCTGCTCGGCATGACGAACCGTGACATCGAGCGCCAGAAGGGTTGGAGCTCGAGCTACCTCAGCCGGCTCTTCTCGGGCGCCATCGAGCTCAAGTACGAGCACATCCTGGACATCTGCGAGGTCATGGGCCTGGAGCCGGCGGAGTTCTTCCAGATGGCCTATGGCTCGCCGGACCAGGCGCCGCCGAGCGAGGCGGCGCTCAAGCTCCGCAAGTCGATCCAGATCTTCATGCCGGCGCGGACCGGCGCCGCGCCCGCTCCCCCGGCGGCGCAGGCCGCGGAGGGCTCCACCGAGCCGCGGCAGGAGAAGGAGATCGACGAGGAGCTGATGGAGAGGATGCTGGCGAAGACCCTGCGCCGGCTGCTGCAGGACACCCAGAAGGCCGGCGAGTAGCCCCGGCGCGGCTCCCCCGCCCTCCCTCTCCTCCCTCGGGCCGCCGCGCGCGGGGTGGCCCGTCCGGGTGGGGTAGAATCCACCGGTTCAGTCCTGTCGCCTGTCCCAACCACAGGATCGAGGAGTCGTCATCACATGTCCGAACAGTACATCTATGTCATGAAGGACCTGCGGAAGATCTATCCGCCGAACCGCGAGGTCTTGAAAGGGATCTGGCTCTCCTTCTTCCCGGGAGCCAAGATCGGCGTGCTCGGCCTGAACGGCTCCGGCAAGAGCACGCTGTTGAAGATCATGGCCGGCGAGGTCAAGGACTTCGGCGGCGAGGCCTGGGCCGCCAAGGGGGCGCGCGTCGGCTACCTCTCCCAGGAGCCGCGGCTCGACCCGGAGAAGGACGTCCTCGGCAACGTCGAGGAGGGGGTGGCCGAGACCAAGGCGCTGCTCAACCGCTTCGACGAGATCAACGCCCGCTTCGGCGAGGACCTCTCCCCCGAGGAGATGGACAAGCTGCTCGCCGAGCAGGCGCGGGTGCAGGACGCCATCGAGGCGGCCAACGCCTGGGAGCTCGACCGCACGCTCGAGATCGCCATGGACGCCCTGCGCCTGCCGCCGCCCGATGCCGAGGTCGGCAAGCTGTCGGGCGGCGAGAAGCGCCGGGTCGCGCTCTGCCGGCTGCTCCTCCAGCGCCCCGACCTGCTGCTGCTGGACGAGCCCACCAACCACCTGGACGCCGAGTCGGTGGCCTGGCTGGAGCGCCACCTCGCCGAGTACGCCGGCACGGTGGTGGCGGTCACCCACGACCGCTACTTCCTCGACAACGTGGCGGGCTGGATCCTGGAGCTCGACCGCGGCCAGGGCATTCCCTACGAGGGCAACTACACCGCTTGGCTGGAGCAGAAGGAAAAGCGGCTCGAGCAGGAATCCCGGGAAGAGGGCTCGCGCCAGCGCACCATCAAG
>DASPJI010000562.1:0-15989 GCA_035628695.1 Thermoanaerobaculia bacterium
CGATCTGCTGGAGGAGGTTCTCCATCTCCTCGGCGTAGAGGACGCGCTTGGAGTCGCTGGGGATCCAGAACTGGAACGGCTGCTCGGGGCTGGGCCGGAAGACGACGGCCTTGCGCTCGCGCGGCTTGCCCTCCTCGTCGATCCCCCCCTTCCAGGTCCAGATCTCGAGCGGCCGGAAGGCGTTGCCGCAGTCGATGGGCTTGCGCTCGGCCGGGGGGCCGTTGAGGAACAGGAGCTGCGCCCGCACGTCCGTAGGGGACATGTATTCGATGGCGGCCAGCCGCCGCCGGCGCTCGATCGCCTCCGTCAGCTCGTTGCCCCGGGTCTCGGGGATCGGGTCCTGGGACAGGAAGGTCCGGATGAACTGCTCCCGCCCGTCGGCGTCCAGGGAGAGGAGCTCGTCGCGCTGGGCCTCGGTGAGCAGGAGCGCCGGGCCGTCCTGCCAGAACGACCGCTGCGCCTCGGGCCAAAGGGTGACGTCGACCTGGCGCTCCGCCGGCCGGGTCACCTGCCGCCGCGCCATCTCGGACACGCTGGTCCGTTCCTCCTGGCGGGGTGGATCGAACTGGTCGGGCTGGCGCGCGGTCCGGGGCGGCCCGGGTGGGCGCGAACGAGTCGCCTGGGACAGCGCGCGCTCCGGCGTGACGAAGGAGGAGACGAGGGCGGACAGCAGCAGGGCGAGCGGGAATATAGCCTTTGTGCGCATGGCTTTAGGGGGAACCCATTGCATGGCCGGTGCCATTCCCCTGGTCCTTTCTTGTCACCTGTCGGGAGAGGAGCCGCCATTGGCAGCGGCGCGGGAAGAGACTAGTATGGCTCCGAGTCCCTATGTCCAAGAGCCGCCGCAACGCCCCGATCCATAGCTGGGAAGCCGGAGACAACGTCCAGGGCTTCGCGCTCCTCACCAAGAAGGAGATGCGCCAGGACCGTAACGGTAAGAGCTTCCTGGACTTGGAGCTCACCGACGCCACCGGTGCCATCGTCGCCAAGGTGTGGGCCGACAGCCCGGCCCTGCACGGCCAGTACGAGACGCACTCCTTCATCGCCTTCCGCGGGTCGGTCAAGAGCTACCGTGACCAGCTCCAGCTCACGATCGACGATTGCCGCTGCGCCACGGAGGACGACCGCCGCCTCGGTTTCGACGAAGCGCTGCTCATTCCGTCCACTCACGAGGACATCGATGACCTCTGGGCGCGGCTGGTCCGCATCTGCGAGGAGGAGGTGGACCGGCCGGTGCTGCGGCGGCTGGCGGCGGAGACGCTGGAGCTCTACAAGAAGGAGCTGCGGGAGCACCCGGCGGCGAAGTCGATGCACCACGCCTACCGCGGCGGCCTGCTGGAGCACGTGGTGTCGATGGCGGAGCTGGCCGTCCAGGTCTGCCGCCACTATCAGGACCTGGACCGCGACCTGATCCTCCTCGGGGTGCTCTTCCACGACCTGGGCAAGCTCCAGGAGCTGGGGGCGATGCCGGCCAACGACTACACCCTGGAGGGGCGCCTGATCGGCCACATCGTCCTCGGGCGGGACCTGCTGCGCGAGCGCTGCGCGGCAATCCCGGACTTCCCGGCGGACCTGCGGCTGATTCTTGAGCACCTGGTGCTGTCCCACCAGGGGAAGAAGGAGTTCAGCTCGCCGGTCGAGCCGATGACGCCGGAGGCGCTGGCGCTGCACTTCATCGACGACCTGGACTCGAAGCTGAACCAGCTCCGCCGCGCCCGCGAGCTGTCGCCCGGCATGCAGTTCCACCGGGGGCTGGGCCGCTTCGTCTACCTCCCCGCGCCGGTCGAGCCCAGCCTCGACGACACCATGGTCGCCCTCCCCGGCCGTCCCGAGGAGATGGAGGTGGGACGGACCGCCCCGGTGCCCGGGGCCGTGGTGATCGAGGTCACGGAGAGCGGCGCACCGGCCCAGCCTGAGGAAGCGCCTCAGCCGCGGCTGGACTTCGGGAGGTAAGGCATCCTTTAGCCAACGTCTTGGCATTCGCAGCAGCCTGCGCTGCATACCATCTGGAGCACCAACCCAGTGAAGACCTCCTCGCAGTACCCGTAGCAGTCCGCGCCATTCCACCGAGGGTTGCAGGTCGGTACACCAGGATCACATTGCGCACTCTTATCGCTGGAGCTGTTCTGGTTCTTACTGCAATGTCCTGAGGTGAGGAAGGGAGGAGCAGGGGGAGAGGCCGCAGGAGTCTGTAGAAGCTGAACGGCAGACGGCGTGGCATCGGCTCCGGATGCCAGGACCGAGCTGGCTGCCAAACAGAAGATCCCGACGAGAAAGGTGGCCAAGATACTCAGGTTGCGCATGGGATTTGTCTCCTCCTAGGTTTATAGGTCCAAGGCCTCCGCCGTCAACATCATTGAATAATAGCCTAAATTAAAACGAGGGCTTGAGTGCATTTACGGATCGCCTATCTCTCCGATCACCCCGAAGCCATCTCCACCCTCGCCCGCTGGTTCCAGGAGGAGTCTCCGGACTACTTCGCGGGCTGGGCTCCCGAGGAGATGGAGCAGCATTTCCAGCCCTGGCTGCACCGCGACCGCCTGCCGCTCGGGCTCGTCGCCTTCGAGCGGGGCGAGGTCGTCGGCTGCATCGTGCTGCGCGAGAAGGCGCTCGACCGCGAACCGGCGCACAGCCCCGGGCTGGGCGGGCTGCACGTGGCCGAGCCGCACCGGGGGCGTGGCATCGGATCGGCGCTGGTCAAGGCGGGCATGGACGCGGCGCGGGCGCTCGGCTACGACGCGGTCTACACCGGAACGGGGACCGCGGCCGGGATCCTGGAGCGGCTCGGGTGGGAGCCGATGGAGACGCTCGTCTACCACGGACACGCGGTCGTTCTCTACGGCTGCACACTGTAAGCCGCGGCGCGGCTAGCCTCTGGCGCGATTCCTGCAATCGAGCACCAGACGTGCAGCTTTGATGCTTTCCTGTGTCTTCTCTCTTCTGTAGGCCGCGATAAGGCTCTCGACGCAATGGGCGTCGAGGCTTTAGCCATGGACAACTTGCAGGCCACCGGAGGAGAGAGACTTCATGTCCGAGAATGCGCGCGCCGAGATCCTTGAGACCGAACAGAGCTGGAAGGACGATTCGCGCTGGAAGGGGATCCAGCGGCCGTACACCGCCGCCGACGTCGACCGTCTGCGCGGCTCGGTGAGGATCGAGCACACGCTCGCCCGCATGGGGGCCGAGCGGCTGTGGGAGCTGCTCCATTCCGAGCCCTATGTGGCGGCCCTCGGGGCGCTCACCGGCAACCAGGCGATCCAGCAGGTGCAGGCGGGGCTCCAGGCGATCTACCTCAGCGGTTGGCAGGTGGCTGGCGACGCCAACGAGGCCGGCGAGATGTACCCGGACCAGAGCCTCTATCCGGTGGACAGCGTGCCGAAGGTGGTGCGCCGCATCAACTCCGCCCTGCAGCGCGCCGACCAGATCCAGCACGCCGAGGGCGGCGACGGGCCCTACTGGTTCGCCCCCATCGTCGCCGACGCCGAGGCCGGCTTCGGCGGCAACCTCAACGCCTTCGAGCTGATGAAGGACATGATCGAGGCGGGCGCCGCCGGCGTCCACTTCGAAGACCAGCTCTCCTCGGCCAAGAAGTGCGGCCACCTGGGCGGCAAGGTCCTGGTGCCGTCGTCCGAGTTCGAGCAGAAGCTGATCGCCGCCCGCCTCGCCGCCGACGTCTGCGGCGTCCCCACCCTGGTCGTCGCCCGCACCGACGCCAACAGCGCCAAGCTCATCACCAGCGACGTCGACCCGCGCGACCAGCCGTTCATCGAGAAGGAACGGACGGTCGAGGGCTTCTTCAAGCTGCGCGGCGGCCTCGACGCCGCCATCGCCCGCGGCCTGATCTATGCCCCCTACTCCGACATGATCTGGTGCGAAACCTCGCGCCCGGACCTCGACGAGGCCCGCCAGTTCGCCGAAGCGATCCACGACAAGTTCCCGGGCAAGCTCCTGGCCTACAACTGCTCCCCCTCCTTCAACTGGAAGCACCACCTCGACGCGCCGACCATCGCCAAGTTCCAGCGCGAGCTCGGCGCCATGGAGTACAAGTTCCAGTTCGTCACGCTGGCCGGCTTCCACGCCCTCAACCTCTCGATGTTCGAGCTGGCGCGCGCCTACAAGGAGACCGGCATGACCGCCTACTCGCGGCTCCAGGAGCGCGAGTTCGAGAACGAGAAGCTCGCCGGCTACCGCGCGGTCAAGCACCAACGCTTCGTCGGCACCGGCTACTTCGACCAGGTCGCCCAGGTGATCTCGAGCGGCCACTCCTCCACCGTCGCCCTCGAAGGCTCCACCGAGCAGGAGCAGTTCGAGGAGAAGGTGGCGAGCTGAGATGAGCGCCCATACAGCCGAGCCGGTCCAGGTGGCCGAGCCCGCGGCGGACTCCAGGGACGCCCACGCGAGAGTGCTGACGCCGGAGGCCCTGGACTTCGTGGCGGATCTCCAGCGCCGCCTCGGTCCGGGCCGGGAGGAGCTGCTGGCCCACCGGGAGTCCCGTCTGGAGGATTTCCGGCGGGGGGACCTCCCCGGCTTCCCGGATGCCACCGCCACCGCCCGCTCCGGCGACTGGCGCGTCGCCCCCGCTCCCCGCGACCTCGAGGACCGCCGGGTCGAGATCACCGGCCCGGTGGAACGCAAGATGATGATCAACGCCCTCAACTCGGGGGCGAGCGTCTTCATGGCCGACTTCGAGGACTCCCTCTCCCCCACCTGGGCCAACGTTGTCCAGGGGCAGGCGAACCTGATGGACGCGGTCCGCCGCGAGATCGAATTCGAGAGCCCCGAGGGCAAGCGCTACACCTTGAAGGAGCGGACGGCCACCCTCCTGGTGCGCCCGCGCGGCTGGCACCTGCCGGAGCGGCACGTGACGGTGGACGGCCGGCCGGTCTCGGCGAGCCTGTTCGACTTCGGCCTCTACTTCTTCCACAACGCCGCGGAGCTGCTGCGCCGCGGCACCGGCCCCTACTTCTATCTGCCCAAGCTGGAGAGCGCCGCCGAGGCGCGGCTCTGGAACGACGCCTTCGCCGCCGCCCAGGAGGCGCTGGGCATCCCGCGCGGCACCATCCGCGCCACCGTGCTCATCGAGACCATCACCGCCGCCTTCGAGATGGAGGAGATCCTCTACGAGCTGCGGGAGCACGCCGCGGGCCTGAACGCTGGCCGCTGGGACTACATCTTCAGCACCATCCGCAAGCTGCCCGGGTCGCTGCTGCCCGACCGCGCCCAGGTCACCATGGGAGTGCCGTTCATGCGCGCCTACGCGGAGCTGCTGGTGAGCACCTGTCACCGGCGCGGCGCCCACGCCATCGGCGGCATGGCGGCGTTCATCCCCAGCCGGCGTGACGCCGAGGTCAACCGCGTGGCTCTCGAGAAGGTGCGGGAGGACAAGGAGCGGGAGGCCCGCGCCGGCTTCGACGGCACCTGGGTCGCCCACCCCGACCTCCTTCCCGTGGCCCGCGAGATCTTCGACCGCCACCTGGGCGACCGGCCGCACCAGAAGCACGTCCTGCGCGACGACGTGAAGGTGAAGGCGGAGCAACTCCTCGATTTCAACATCGAGGGGGGCCGGGTGAGCGAGGAGGGGATCCGCACCAACATCGCCGTCACCCTTCTCTATCTCGACTCCTGGCTCCAGGGGTCGGGCGCCGTGGGCATCAACAACCTGATGGAGGACACGGCCACGGCGGAGATCTCCCGCGCCCAGCTCTGGCAGTGGCTCCGTCACCAGGTGGAGCTGCCGGACGGCCGCACCTTCACCCCCGAGCTGTACCGGCAGATCCGCGAGGAGGAGTCGGCGAAGCTCGGCGAGCAGGGACGGCTACGCGAGGCCGCCGGGATCCTCGACTCGCTGGTCCTCTCGCGCGACTTCATCCCGTTCCTGACCGTGGCGGCCTACGAGCGGCTGGATTGAGCGCGGAGACGGGTTCGACAGGCACCTTGATAGAGGGTGGTCTTCGGGCAGTCAGGCCCGACACCCTCGTAAAGGAGACTGCCATGAAAGTTCGAGCTCTAGGTTTCTTCGCCGCACTCTCCCTCAGCGTCCTCGCGGCCCAGGCCCAGTCCGGCTGGACCCTCGAAGGGTGCTGGTCGCCCTACCCGAACTGCGTCGGCGCCAAGGACGTCTATCGCGATTCCACCGGCCAGCTCTGGCAGTGCCGCGCCTGCGGGACGACCACCAATCCCAGCCCCACGACCTGCTACAAGAGCAGCGGCCTCTACAGCATCGGCTACTGGTGCTCCTAGTCTCTCTGGGGACGCCTCCCATCTCGGGAGGCGTCCCCGAGCTGTGATATACGTCCTGATGATGCGTGCGCGTTCGCTGGTTCTCCCGCTCGTCTGCCTCCTGGCCCTGGCGCTCGTGCTGCCTCTGGCCGGCCTTGAGGGCGAGTGCGACGACTGCCTGGACGGTGGCGAGCCCGGCTGCTGCCCGCCGTCCTGCTCCCTCTGCGTGTGCTGCCCGCACGGCCAGTCGGTCCTGGCCGGAGGCACCGGAATGGAGCGTGCTCCGGCGGTCTCCTCCCACTCCGGCGGCGCGATCGAGAATGCGCTCCCCTCCGCGGACCCCCGCGACGTCTTCCACGTCCCCAAACCCTTCCTCGTCTAGCTCACCCGTCGCCGTTCAGCCACGCCGCGCACCCGGACTAGGGTGTGTGGGCGGATCTGCCTTCGTGAGGTGACCGATGAGGACTCGATTCGTCTGGCCGCTGCCTGCAATAGTTGGGCTGGCCCTCTGGGCCCTGCCGGCGCTCGGCCAGGAGAGGATGTTGACGCTCGAAGGGGCCCTGGACCTGGCGCGGGAGCGCGGCGCCGGCGTGGCCCTCGCCCAGGGCCGGGTGGAGGAGGCCCGGGCGCGGCAGGGCCAGGCGGCGAGGCGGTTCCAGGAGAACCCGGCGCTGGAGGTGAACGGCGGCTACCGGCGCGCCGAGGAGGACCACCTCGATTTCGAGGCGGCCCTCTCCCAGGACCTCTACACCGGGCGCACGCGGGAGGCCCGCCTCGCCGGCACCCGGGCGGCCTTCGAGCGCGCCGAGGCGGAGCTGGAGGACGCGCGGCGGCTGCTCCTGCGCGAGGTCTGGACCACGTTCGCCCGCGCCGCCGTCGCCGGGGACCGCGTCACGCTGGTGGCACGGAGCCGCCAGGCGGCCGACGAGTTGCTCGCCGCCAGCGAGCGGCGCTACGAGGCGGGCGAGGCCACGGCCCTGGAGCTCAACCGCGCCCGCACCGCCGCGGCCACGGCCCGGGCCGAGCAGAGCGGCGCCGAGGCCGAGAGGGACGCCGCCCTCGCCGAGCTGAAGGCGCTGCTCGGCCTCGCCGCCGGAGAAGCGGTCACGGTCCGGAAAATGGAGCTCCGTCCGCCACTGGAGCTGGACGTGCTCCTCGCCGGGCTCGACCGCCGGCCGGACCTGCGGGCCCTCGCCGCCGAGTTGCGCGAGGCGGAGGCCGAAGTCCTTCTCGGCCGGTCCCTGGCCCGGCCCGGGTTGGGAGTGCGCGGCGGCCTCGCCCGCGAGGAGGGGGCGGAGATCATCACCGCCGGCGTGGTCGTCACCCTGCCGGTCCACAACCGGGGCCAGGAGACGGTCGCGGTGGGCGAGGCCCGGGCCGCCGCCCTCCGCCAAGCCCTGGAGACCGCCCGCGCCGCCGCCGCTGCGGAGGTCCGGGGCCAACACTCCGCCCTGTCGCGGCGGCTCGCGGCGGTACGGGAGCTGGAGCAGACCGCCCTCCCCGCCCTCGACGACAACGAATCCCTCGCGCTCAAGAGCTTCGACGCCGGCGAGATCGACCTGGGGGAGCTCCTCCTGATCCGCCGCGAGATCCTGGAAACCCGCCTCGCCCACCTGGAACGCCTCCTCGAAGCCGCATTGACCCGCTTCGAGCTGGAAGCCGCCGCCGGAGCCCTGCCATGAACGCGAAGACCTGGATGGTCTGGATCGCCCTCCTCCTGCCTCTCTTCGGATGTGGCGCCGCCCCGAAGGAGGAGGAGCATGCCCATGAGGCCGGGGAGCACGCCGAAGAAGAGCCTGCCGGCGAGGAGCACGAGGGCGAGCACGGCGGCGAGGCCGCAGACGAAGAGGGGGTGCTCGTCGTGGACACCGAGGTGCTCCGGGACCTCAAGCTCACCACCTTCCCGGCCGAGCTGCGGCCGGGCGGCGAGGGGGTGACCGCCCTCGGCGAGCTGAAGGTGAACGAGGTCGCCTATGCCGAGGCCGGCTCTCCCATCCCCGCGCGGGTGGTCCGCCTCGTCGCGGCCCCAGGCCAGTTCGTCCGGCGTGGCCAGCCCCTCGCGGAGCTGCAGAGCGTCGAGCTCGGCCAGGCGCGGGCGGCGCGGACCGCTGCCCTCGCCCGCGTCGAGCTGGCGCGCCAGACGGTCGAGAGGAAGCGCGGCCTTGCCGCCGAGCGCATCGTCTCCCGCGGCGAGCTGCAACGCGCCGAGGCCGCCGCCGCCGAGGCCGAAGCGGAGCTGCGGGCCGCCGACGCCGCTCTCGAAGCCTTGGGGGTGGGAAAGAGTGGCAGCGGCGGGCTCTCCGGCTTCTCCCTGGTCTCCCCCATCTCCGGCACCGTGCTGGAGCGCACCGCCGTCCAGGGGCAGACCGCCGACCCCGCGCGCGCCCTGTTCCGCATCGGCGACCTGTCGCGCCTCTGGCTGGTGGTCCAGGCGCCGGAGCGCGACGCCGTCCGGGTGCGCACGGGCGCGCCGGCCGAGATCGCGCTGGCGGCCCTCCCGGGCCAGAAGCTGCGCGGCACCGTCGAGTGGATCGGCCGCGAGGTCGATGCCCATTCGCGCACCGTCCCCGTCCGCCTGGTCATCCCCAACGAGGGAGGGAACCTCAAGCCGGGGATGTTCGCCACCGCCTGGATCGGCACCGGTGGGGAGGGAGAAAGAGTGGTGGCGGTGCCGGCGACGGCTCTCCAGAGGATGGACGACCGCTGGATCGTCTTCCTGCCGCGCGGCGAGGGGCGGTTCGAGGTACGGCCGGTGGAGCGCGGGCGCGACCTCGGCGACGAGGTGGCGGTCCTCTCCGGCCTGCGGCCGGGGGAGCGCGTCGTGGTCGAGGGGGCCTTCGTGCTGCGCGCGGAGGCCGAGAAGGGCGAGGGTGGCCATGAGCACCACCACTAGGAGCACCCGATGATCGAACGAATCCTGCGCGGCTCCTTCGCCCGGCCCGCCCTGACCCTCCTCCTGGCCCTCGCCGCGGCGGTGGCCGGCGCGGTCTGGCTCACCGATCTGCGGCGCGACGTCTTCCCCGACCTGGCGACGCCGGTGTTCAGCGTCTACGTCCAGAACGCGGCGATGGGCGCCGAGGAGCTGGAGACCGGCGTCGCGATCCCCCTGGAGGTCGCGCTCGCCGGCCTGCCCGAGGTGCGCCGCATCCGCTCCAGCTCGCTGGCCGGCGTCGCCCTGGTGCGCGTCGAGTTCGAGCCCGACGCCGGCTATTACCTCTCCCGTCAGCTCGTCACCGAGCGGGTCAACCAGGTCGCCCGGGAGCTCCCCCCGGGGACCGGCGCGCCGCTGGTCTCCAGCCTCACGGGCCGGCTCAACGAGGTCATGGAGCTCGTCATCGAGGCCGAGCCGGGCGCCGCCGGCCTCATGGAGCTGCGCGACCTCGCGGACTACGAGGTCCGCAACCGCCTCCTCGGCGTGCCCGGCGTCGCGGCCGTGGAGGTGCTGGGGGGCCACCTCCGGCAGTTCCAGGTGCAGCTCGACCCCGAGCGCATGGCCGCCCTCGGCGTCACCCTCGACGAGGTGATGACCGCCGTCCGGCGCTCCAACGAGAACGCGGCCGGCGGCTTCGTCGCCCAGGGGCCGGTCGAGTGGACGGTGCGCGCGGTCGGCCGGGCGGAGAACGTCGGCGACCTGAGCACGACCGTGGTGGCGGTGCGCGACACCACCCCCGTGCTGCTGAACGAGGTGGCCGACGTGCGGGAGGCGCCGGCGGTGCGCCGCGGCATGGCGCACGGCTTGGCCGAGGAGATCGTCAGCTTCCGGGTCACCAAGCAGTTCGGCGCCGACACCGTCGCCGTGGCCCGGGGCGTCCGCGCCGCCGTCGAGGGGCTCGCGGCGAGCATGCCGGAGGGGGTGCGGGTGCGCGTCCTCTACGACCAGGCGGAGCTGGTCTCGTCCGCCCTCGGCGGCGTGGGCCGGGCGGTGCTCCTCGGCGCGCTGCTGGTGGTGGCCGTCCTCTTCCTCCTCCTGGGCAACCTGCGGGCGGCGCTCATCGTCACCCTCACCCTGCCGCTCTCCATCGCCCTCGCCGGCCTGATGTTGAAGCCCGCCGGCATCGGCCTCAACACCCTGACCCTCGGCGGCCTCGCCATCGCCGTGGGCCTGCTGGTGGACGCGGCCATCATCCTCACCGAGAACGTCTACCACCGGCTGACCGCCGCGGCGCGGTCGTCGCCGGCGGGGGATACCGCGGCTCGCCGTGAGGTGGTGCTCGCCGCCGCCCTGGAGGTCGGCCGGCCCATCTCCTTCGCCACCCTGATAGTGATCGCGGTGTTCAGCCCGCTGTTCGCGATGAGCGGCATCGAGGGGCGCATGTACCGGCCGCTGGCCGCCGCTGTGGTCGCCGCCATGGCCGCCTCCCTCGTGCTCGCCCTGACCCTGGTGCCGGTCCTCGCCGGCTGGCTGCTCCGGCCCGCGCCTCCCGGGAAGGAGGAAGACGTGGCGCTGATCCGCCGCGTCAAGGCGCTGTACGCGCCGCTCCTCGAGCGCTGCCTTCGCCGCGCGGGCCTGGTACGGGTGCTGGCCCTCGCCGTCACCATCCCGGCCCTGCTCCTCGCCTTCCGGATCGGCTCCGACTTCATGCCGCGACTGGACGAGGGGGCGCTGCTCCTCCAGACCATCCTGCCGCCGGAGGCCTCCCTGGAAGAGGTGGACCGCCGCAACCACCGGGTGGAGGACCTCCTGCGCCGCTTCCCCGAGGTGAAGGAGGTCGTGCGCCGCACCGGCCGCGCCGAGCGCACCGAGGACCCTATGCCGCACGTGATCTCGGACGTGCTGGTGATCCTCCAGCCCGGCCGCTCCCGTCCGCTGGAGGAGCTGGAGGCGGAGATGCGGGAGCGGCTGGAGAAGGTGCCGGGCGTGGCCGTGCTCTTCACCACCCCGCTGGGCATGCGGATCGACGAGGGGCTGGGGGGCACGCCGGCCGACATCCAGGTGCGGATCTACGGCCCCGACCTCGACGTCCTGGCGCGCCTGGCCGGGGAGGCGCGGGAGCTGATGGAGCCCATCGCGGGGATCACCGACCTGCGGGCCGAGACCCTGACCGGCCTGCCGCAGGTGCGCATCACCGTCGACCGCGAGGCGGTGGCGCGGGTGGGGCTGGCGCCGGCGGACGTGGTCGACGCCCTGCGCATCGGCCTGGCGGGCGAGGAGGTGTCGCAGGTCTGGGTGGGCCAGCGCCGCTTCGACCTCGTGGTGCGGCTGGCGGACGACCGGCGCGGCGACCTCTCGGCCCTCTCCTCGCTCCTCATCGACGGCCGCGACGGCACCCGCGTCCCCCTGGGCCAGCTCGCCCGGGTGGAGCGGACCTTCGGCCCCGCCGCCATCCAGCGCGAGGCCGGCAGCCGCCGGATCGCGGTCGAGGCGGGCGCCGCCGGCCGGGACCTGGGGAGCACGGCCGCCGAGGTGCGTGAGAGGCTCGCCGAGGAGCTGGAGCTGCCCACCGGATACTTCTTCGACATCGGCGGCCGGGTCGAGAACCAGGCGCGGGCGCTGCGCTCGCTGGGCCTCGCCATCGCGGTGGCCCTGCTGGCGGTGCTTGTCCTCCTCTATCTCGCCCTGGGCTCCTTCGCCGAGACGATGGTGATCCTCGCCACCCTGCCGGACGCCTTCGTCGGTGGCATCCTCGCCCTCTGGCTCGCCGGCGAGACCTGGAACGTCTCCTCGCTGGTAGGCCTCATCGGCCTCTTCGGCATCGCGGTCCAGAACGGCCTCGTCCTGGTCTCGCAGACCCGCTCGCTGCTGGCGGAGGGGCGTCCCTTCGAGGAGGCGCTGCGGGAGGCGTCGATCGGCAGGGTGAGGCCGAAGCTGATGACGGCGGGCACGGCGATCCTGGGCCTGCTGCCGCTGCTCGTCCTGAACCTCCACGGCTCCGAGATCGAGCGCCCCCTGGCCATCGTGATGATCGGCGGGCTCGTCACCTCGACCCTCTTCACCCTCCTGGCGCTCCCCACCTTCTATCAGTGGGTGCACCAGATGCAGGGGAGGTTTGGGAGGCGATAGGAGGGCGGCCCCCGCTCGCGGTGACCGCCCTCCTCTTCTTTACTGCGCTACTCCGCCCCCACCCGCTCCTCCAGGATCGCCCCGGCGCGCTCCAGCACCGTCCGGCCGCAGGCCTCCAGGAAGAACGACAGCGCCTCCGGCGAGCGCATCAGGCCCTCCGCCCAGGAGAGGGCGTTGACGAGATCCTGGTCGAAGACGGCGAGCCAGCCGACGTCCTCGCCCCAGGCGGCGCGGCTCTGCACCGCGTAGCCGCGGCCGTCCGGCAGCGCCCGCAGGCGGTACGCCGCCTCGCCTCGGGAGGCGATGATCGCCATGGTCAGGAGCGCGTCCGACTCCCCCCGGAACCGGGCGACCGGCCGGTGACCGCGCTCGGTGCTCTCTCCCGCCCGGAAGAAGCCGAGGCCGCCATCCGGCAGGCGGTCGAGGCGCCACGGGCCGGCCCAATCCGCCTCCTCGGCCGCGGGCGGCTCGTCCCGGTCCTGAAGACGGGCCAGGAACGCCGCGTCGAAGGCGTTCGGCAGGGTGGACGACGACGCTGGCGACGACGGGGTGGGGACATTGGTACCATCCTTCTCACTGCACATCAGGGTCACTCCTTTTGTGTAGAGGTCCGGGGTCGAGTTAGCGCTCTTCCCCGGGCCGCTTCTGTTGGTCCCCGGCCGCGGCAGCTACCCCCATGGCATCCGCCCGGCCGGAGTTTCCCCTTCAGACCTTCAAAGAACCGCGTCCGTTCAACGGCTTACTGCAACGGATAGCGGCAGCATAGCGGAACCCTGGAGAGGAACGCAAGAGGTTCCGGCAGAAAAGTTGGAAGATCTCGCGGGAACGACAGCCAGAGAGGGAAGTTCTCTCTCAGCAAACCCGCCCGACGACGGTCTGGCCCGAAGCGGCCACCATTTCTGAAGAAGTGGCGAGCATTTCGCCAGAAACGTCGACCATTTCTCGGGAAGCCGTCCTCCTTTCCCGCGAAATGCCCTTCACCCCTTCAGAAATGGTGGCCATTTCTGAAGAAATGGAGGTCATCTCCTCGGAAACGCCCTCCCTTTCTCGAGGGATGACGTCCGCCTCCAGGGAAGCGGAGGCCATTCCTCGGTCCGCTTTCACGATTTCTCATCTGCCCTGTTGACAACGCCGAATCCACTTCGTACTATTCTGCCATCGGATCGTTTCCGGTCTCGATTGCAGATTCAAGACTTACCGGCCTCACCAGCCCGCCATGATGGTGGACGGTTATTCGGGTGCAATCCCGAGAAAGGAGAGAAGTATCATGCCTGCTGAGTCATTTGGAGAGAGCGTCAGCGCCATGGAGCAGCTCGTCGCCAACGCGGAGCCCCGCGTGGCAGGGCAGCCGCTGCTGGAGGGAGTCCTCACCGAGCTGAAGGACATGCTCGTGGAAGTGCGGGATCTCAAGAAGCACCAGCGCGAGACCCGGGCCACGGCCCAGGCGGCCACCAAGCAGATGCTGGCGAGCCTGACCCGCGCGCAGGACTTGGCCGCCCGGCTCCGCACCGGCCTCACCACACTCTTCGGCAAGTACGATGAGCGGCTGGTCGAGTTCGGGATCCGACCCATTCGCCGCCGGCCGCAGAAGGGCCCGATCGTCTCCCCCGTAGAGGACGCCGACCCGGCCGAGACCACCGGCACCACCACCAGCTAGGCAACACCACCCGCAGGGGCGGGCGCGCTACCACGCGCCCGCCCGATCTTTCTTGAATCTGCCGCTCTTTGACAACTGAATATAAAGGATAACAACAACGAGAGAGGCGGAGATCCGATCCCTCCCCCCTGGGCGTACAATGCCCTCTCGCGCCTGGCGGCGCGTCTCTCAAGGAGCGGCAAATGAAAAAGAGTAAGAAAAAGCTGGTGCTGGCGAAGGAAACGGTGAGGAGCCTCGAAACTTCGGCATTGAGAGATGTCGCGGTCATCGGGGCTTCGGGTGAATACGCCTGCAATCCTCTCACCGGTATGTCCTGCCGCTACTGTCTCGACGAGCCGATCGGGCCAGCCTGAGTCCTCACAGGGGCGGCCTCTCGGCCGCCCCGCCTCCTTGCTCGCCGCGGCTACTCCACGACCGCGGGCATGCCAAGAAAAGCGCCGTAACGCTCGGCCGCCTCGGCGACGGCTTTCCGATCCTTCTTCTTGATCGGAGCATACGGAGACAGTGCGATGACGACCGATCCCTTTTTGAACGTGCGCTTCCAGGTACCTATCACCTGGCCGTCGAGGACGATGGTGGGATAGAAAATGCCGTTGCTGGACATGACCCCGCCGTGGGCCGGGTCGAGCACGGCGCTGCGGTCCTTGTAGGCGACGGTGTACTCGTCGAATGGCGGCAGCAGGTAGGCGCGCGGCGCCGGCCCTGTGCCCGTCTCCGCCGCGACCGACCAATAGTCCCGGCCTTCGAAGACTTCCTTCTCCAGACGTGAGCCGGCCAGCTCGATCCCCAGCTTGGTGTCGGCGACGGTCAGCCCGGACCACCAGGTGAAGTCCTGCAGGGTAGCGGGACCATGGCTGGTGAAGTAGCGCCCGGCCAGCTCGGCGAGCGCTTCGTCGCGTTCCAGCATCCGGCCGGGCGGGACCCACTCCTCCAGCAGGGCGAAGGCCGGCTGCTTGCCCTGGCGGGCGGCGAAGCAGAGGAGCCCGTCCATTGCCAGCCGGTTCAGGATGTTGATGCCACGCTGGCCGGTAGTGGCGATCCCCGCCGCGTCCAGGATCTCGAACAGGGCGCCGCGCGTGATCTGCCGGCCTCCCTCCAGGGTGCGCGTGAGGAGGTCGCGGCTGCGGTCGAAGAGGGCTTGGTCGAGATCGAGCTGCCGGTAGCGCCACTGGGTTCCCGCGATCACCCGAGGCGTCAGCAGCGCCAGCATCCAGCGGACGTCGGCCGGCGCCACGAAGTGCAGCGTGCCCCGCATCGGCCAGGTGCGGACCACCGTGCGGTCGGCGATGGCCTGCTCGACCGCCTCCTCCGTGGCCGTCTTCATCCGGGTCCCGAGCGCCCAGAGAGAGCCGAGATAGTCCTGGGCCTGAACCGCGCCGAGCCACGCGACGACCTCGCCAGGCTTTTTGAAACCGGTCCCCGCGATGCGCTGGCTGCGGAGACGACGGTGCGCGATGTCCAGTCTGTCCGTTCCGCTCATGGAGAGATGGTATCCGAGCCCCAGGGGCGATCCGGGAGTAGACTAGAAACCGGAGCCCACCCCCATGGAGACCCTCGGAATCTCGCCGCCCCCCCTCACCCCCCTGGCTCCCGGCACGACGCCGGAGGCGACGGCGGCGATCCTCGGCGCGATCCAGGAGCTCAACGCCTCGGCCGACCTGCGCAGCGGCCTGGCCCGGGTCGCCGAGCACCTGCGCTCCTGCATCGCCTACGATTCCCTCGGCATCCTGCTGCTGGACGACCTCGGCCGGGAGCTGAAGTTCGAGTTCACGGCCGGCATCCCGCCGGAGGTGGCGGAGCACTGGCGGTTCGGCCTGGGACAAGGGATCGTCGGCACCGTGGCCCGGGAGCGCCGGCCGTTGCGGGTGGGCGACGTCGCCCGTGACGCGCGCTACATCCGCGCCAGCGACGGGATGAAGTCGGAGCTCGCCGTGCCGCTGCTGGTGCGGGAGCGGGCGATCGGTGTCCTCGACGTCTGCAGCGCGCGCGCCCACTTCTTCACCGAGGAGCATGAGCGCCTGCTGGCCTTCCTCGCCGGCTTCTTGGCCGGCGCCATCGAGAACGCCCGGCTCTACAAGAACCTGCACGAGCAGGCGCGGACGCTGTCCGTGC
>DASPJI010000563.1:0-10529 GCA_035628695.1 Thermoanaerobaculia bacterium
CCGCCGGAACAGCAGGGTCGGGTCGGCTGCGATGGCGCGGGAACGGCAGTCGGAACAGGCGTCGAAGTGCCCGAGGGCCTCGCGCCACCCGGCCGGCTCCTCCCCCCGGCGCTCGTGCCGGTGGGCCGTCAGGACCGTCCAGTCAGGGCAGGCGTTCACGCGTCCTCCTTCGGCTCGAGCAGGGCCGCCGGCAGGGTGGCCGCGTACTCGGGGTACCGCCGCAGCAGCTCCTGGCGCAGCGACTGGCGGGCATTGTAGAGCTGGCTGCGCACCGCCGATTCACGGATGCCCAGGATCTGCGACACCTCGTGCGTCTCCAGCCCCTCGATCTCGCGCAGCACGAAGACCACCCGCTGCCTCTCAGGCAGCGCGGCGGCCAGGCGCTGGAAGATCCGGCCCACCTCGTGCTGCTCCAGGTTGGAGAAGTCGTAGTGGGCCTCGGAGTCGGCCCGGTGGAGCAGGTGCAGGCGCACCGGCTCCTGGATGCGCTCGCGGCTGTTGCGCGAGCGCAGGTGGTCGATGGCGAGGTTGCTGGTGATGCGGTACATCCAGGTGTTGGGGCTCCACTTGCCGTCGAACTTGCGGCGATTCTCCCAGATCTTGAAGAAGGTGACCTGCACCACGTCCCGGGCCTCCTCGTTGTCTCCGAGGATGCCCTGGGCGAGCTGCAGGAGCGCCTTCGTCTTGCGCCGGATCAGCTCGTCCAGCGCGCGCTCCTCTCCCTCCCTGATGGCCATCAGGAGGTCGCGGTCCGAGGCATCCGACCAGGGAGTGGGCATCCGGGTGCTTCGTGTTCTGGAGTAGGCGAGCTTGAGCATCGTCGATCTGCCCTCATCTCTTTATACGGATGAGAGCGCCAAAACGTCCAGGTGGGTGGCCAGGAAGTCTTCCTTCCCCCTCCCTCCCGGCGCTGGCAGGGCGACCGGAGCCGTGTTCTCCAGGCATTATACTGCCCGCCGAGATGCGCTCCTTCGTCCTCCGGGGCCTGTACCAGGCCGCCACCGGGGCCGCCCTCCTGGCGGCCGGCCCCTTTCTCCTCGCCCGCCGGGGGGGCCATTATCTCTCCACCCTGCCCGGCCGGCTGGGCCGCCCCCCCGCCGAGCCGTCCACGGGCGAGGACGGAGACCGGGGCGCCCTCTGGCTGCACGCCGTCTCGGTGGGGGAGGTGGGGGTGGCGGCGACCCTGGCGCGGGCGCTGCCCGCGGACCTGCCGCTGCTCGTCACCACCGTCACCCCGACCGGCCAGGCCCGCGCCCGGGCCAGCTTCGCCGGCCGCGCCGCCGTCGCCTACCTGCCGTTCGACCTGGGGTTCGCTGTCGGGCGCTTCTTCCGGCGCTTCGAGCCGCGGGCCCTGGTGCTGGTCGAGGGGGACTACTGGCCCCTGGTCCTCGCCGAGGCGCGGCGGCGCGGCCTCCCGGTCGCCGTGGTCAACGGCCGGGTGGGGGACCGCAGCTTCCAGCGCATGCGCCGGCTGCGCCCGCTCCTCGGACCGCTGTTCGACGGCGTCGACCGCTTCGGCGTCCAGACCGCGGCGGACCGCGACCGGCTGCTCGCGCTGGGGGTCGACGCCGCCCGGGTCACCGTCACCGGCAACCTCAAGTACGAGTCGCCGGAGCCGCCCGCCAAGCCGGACCTCGAAGCCCAGATCCATTCCCTCGCCTCCGGCCGGCCCATCCTCCTCGCCGGCTCGACCATGGAGGGGGAGGAGGAGGCCGTCCTCGACGCCTTCCTTCAGATAGGAGCCGCCCGCGCCCTCCTCATCCTCGCCCCGCGCCACCCGGAACGCTGGGACGCGGTCGACGCATTCCTGCGCTCCCGCGGCATCGCCGTCCTGCGCCGGAGCCGGCCGGGGGAGAGCCCGGCATCTCCGGCCGTCCTCCTCCTCGACAGCCTCGGGGAGCTGGCCGGCCTCTACCGGATCGCCGCCGCCTCCTTCATCGGCGGCACCCTCGCCCCCACCGGCGGCCACAACCCGCTGGAGCCGGCGCGCTTCGGGGTGCCGGTGGCGGTCGGGCCCTCCATGCACAACTTCCGGGACATGGCCGAGCAGTTCGACCGCGCCGGGGCCTGGCGCCGGGTGGCCGACGCCGCCGAGCTGGCCGCCACCTGGCGCGGCTGGCTGGACGACCCCGCCGCCGCCCGCGAGCAGGGGGCCCGCGCCCTGCGCCTGCTGGAGGCGAACCGGGGAGCCGTCGCCCGCACCGTGGAGATGCTCGCCCCGCTTCTCGCCCCGGTGGGGCTCCGCGTGGAGCCCCCCGCGTGAAGAGCCCGTCCCCCCCGGTCTCCCCCTGGCAGCTCCTCTACGGCGGCGCCCACCGCCTGCGCCGGCAGTGGTACCGCACCCACGGACACCGGCTGCCGCGGCCGGTGGTGAGCGTCGGCAACCTGCACTGGGGGGGCACCGGCAAGACGCCGCTCACCGCCGCCCTGGCCGCCCACCTTCGCGACCGCGGCCTCGCCGTCTGCATCCTCTCGCGCGGCTACGCCAGCCGCGGCCGGGGGGTGCGCGTGGTGAGCGTGGGAGAGGGGCCGCTCCTCGGGCCGCTGGTGGCCGGTGACGAGCCGGTGCTCCTCGCCGGCGAGCTCCCCGGCGTCGCGGTGGTGGTCGGGCCCGACCGCCACCGCGCCGGCCTCCATGCCCTGCGCCGCCTCCCCCGCACCCCCCAGCTCTTCCTGCTCGACGACGGCTTCTCCCACCTGGCGCTGCACCGCGACCTGGACCTCGTGGCCTTCCCCGCCGCCGACCCGTTCGGCGGCGGCCGGCTGCCGCCGTCGGGGAGGCTGCGCGAGCCGCTCGCCTCCATCGCCCGCGCCCACGCCGTGCTCCTCACCGGCGCCGCCTCTTCAGAGGATGGACGCCTCCTCGCCGAGGCGCTCCGCCGCCACGGCTTCCAGGGCCCCGGCTTCGCCAGCTTCACCCGGCCCGCGCCGCCAGCCAGCCTGGCGCCCGGCCTGCCCGTCGGCGCCAGGGTCTTCCTGGTCTCGGCCATCGCCCGGCCGGACGCCTTCGCCCGCACCGCCCGCGAGCTCGGCTACGACGTCGCCGGCGAGCTGCGCTTCCCCGACCACCACCGCTACCCAGCCGCGAGCCTGGAGCGGATCGAGTCCGGCTTCCGCGAGGCGGGCGCCGCCACCCTGCTCACCACGGCCAAGGATGCGGTCAAGCTCCTCGGCCGCCTCGATCTGCCCACGGCCGTGCTGCCCATCCGCGCCGAGCCGGAGCCCGCCTTCTGGAGTTGGCTGGACGGAGAGCTGGACAGGATCGCTTGAAGAACGCCCCGTTCCGCCACCGCGTCGAGTACGCCCTCTATACCTCCCTGAAGAGGATGCTCTGGCTCCTGCCTCACCCGGCGACCCGGACGCTGGGCCGGAGGGTGGGCGACCTCGGCCACCTCCTCGACCGCCGTCACCGCGAGGTGGCGCTACGCAACCTGGCGCTCGCCCTGCCGGAGCTGTCCGAAGCGGAGCGCCGGCGCCTGGTGCGCGAGTGCTTCCGGCACTTCGGCTCCGCCCTCTGCGACGCCATCTCCTCCACCCGCTTCGACGCGGTCGAGCTCTGCCGCCGCTTCCACTTCGAGGGGTGGGAGAACCTCGAGGCCGCCGAGGCACGCGGCAAGGGCTCGTTCATCCTCTCGGCCCACCTCGGCTTCTGGGAGATGGTGCCGGCGGTCATCGGCCTCTACCGCGGGCCGATGCACATCGTCGTGCGGCCGGCGGACAACCCGCACCTCGACCGGGAGCTCGCGGCGCTGCGCGAGCGCTTCGGCCACGAGGTGGTCCCCAAGCGCGGCGCGGCGCGGCGGATGGTCGAGGTGCTGCGCCGGGCCGGCCGGGTCGGCATCCTCATCGACCAGCGGGTGCAGAGGAAAGAGGGGATCGAGGTCCCCTTCTTCGGCCGCCCGGCGCTGACCAGCCCGGTGCTCGCCAAGCTCTCCCTGCGTACCGGCGCGGCGGTGATCCCGGTGACCGTCTACCCCGGACCGGAGGGCACCTGGCGCTTCGTCGCCCGCCCCGCCATCCTGCCGCCGGAAGGGGTGGAGGACACCCCCGAGGCCGTCGCCGCCCTCACCCGCCGCTATCTCGAGGATGCCGAAGAGGACATCCGCTCCCACCCCGAAATGTGGCTCTGGATGCACCGCCGCTGGGAAGAGTCCCGGGCGGCCAACCCGAAGTAGCCCACCTTCTCCTCTGGGGTGAGGGGATTTTTACCTCCTCCTCGTTTCAGCAAGTGCGGGGCCGCGATGCTGCCACAAGGGGTGTGAGAGACACCCGGCCCCGCTTCCTGAAACAGTTTCGGATTCCCCGAAGGAGGAGACCGTGAAGATCACGAGAGGGAGTTTCTTTGTCTTTCTGTTCGCTTTGACCGTGACCCTGGCCGGCCCGGCCGTCTTGAAGGCGGAGACCGCCGACGCCTGCGCGTTCGGCTTCGAGGGGGCGATCGGCCCCGACCACTGGTGGGAGATCTGCGCGCCGAAGAACCTGACCTGCGCCGCGGGCCAGCGCCAGTCGCCGATCGACCTGCCGGCGGCGCCAGCCGGCGACCTGCTCGAGCTGCGCTTCGGCTATCACCCGACGACGCTCGAGGTGGAGAACACCGGCACCACCATCGAGGTGCCGGTCGAGCCCGGCACCAGCGTGCTCAAGATCGGCAAGGAGGAGTTCGAGCTGCTCCAGTTCCACTTCCACACCCCGAGCGAGCACCGGCTCCAGGGCGAGGAGTTCCCGATGGAGCTGCACTTCGTCCACCGCAACGCCTTGGGCGAGCTGGCCGTGGTCGGCGTCTTCCTGAAGGAGGGCGCGGCGAACCCGGTGATCCAGCAGATCTGGGACCACGCTCCCACGGCGCCGCACACCGTCTCGGAGGAGGCCGGCGAGATCGACCCCGAGGACCTGCTGCCGGTCGACCGCGGCTTCTACCGGTACGCCGGCTCGCTCACCACGCCCCCCTGCAGCGAGGGTGTCCGGTGGCACGTCCTGCAGACACCGGTGGAGATCTCGGCGGCCCAGGTCGACGAATTCCGCGCCATCTTCCCGGTGAACGCCCGTCCCCTCCAGCTCCTCAACGGCCGCCCGGTGTTGACCGACGGCCTCTGATCGAACCCGCTGATCCGTCTGACGCGAGGGGGGCCGCGAGGCCCCCTTTCGCGTGTCACCAGGGATCGAAGCAGTCGTAGTTGCGTTGGGCGACGATGCGGCCGTCCCGAAACTCGAGGAACACAGCGAAGCGGGCGCGCATCTCTCCTCCCACCGGGATCGATTCATAGGGGACCGCCAGCGTTCCCGTCCACTGCACCTCCAGCA
This sequence comes from Thermoanaerobaculia bacterium, assembly GCA_035628695.1. Classification (GTDB taxonomy): domain Bacteria; phylum Acidobacteriota; class Thermoanaerobaculia; order Multivoradales; family UBA5704; genus DASPJI01. Next base: position 5,302 of record DASPJI010000563.1, read on the forward strand.
CGATGTTGTCGCCCTGGGCCACGGTGTTGATCACTTCGTAGCGCTGGGAGGTCATCACCTTCCGGCCGCGGGCGCCGGCATCGAGGATGTCCTGGAGGTTGCGCCGGGCGCCGTTCGGCATCAGCCGGTTGGGAAACTCGTACTGAACATAGTCCGGCGCGAAGAACGACGCCATCTCCTCGGCCGGCGCGTGGCGCTCGATCGATTCGAGGTAGCGCCGCGCGGTGGCGACGTTGGCCTGCTCGTGATCGGTCATGATCGGGCTCCTTGATCGTTCATAGGAAATGGACGGCGAGGCCGGTGATTGCTCCGAGGGCGGTCCCCGCGATCAGCTCCACGGGTCGATGGCGCGCGAGTTGGAGGCGCGACCAGGCCAGCGCCGGGATCACCGGGACCAGGCACCAGCCCACGATCGAGCCGAGCAGGACGAGGACGGTCACGGTCAGGCAGGCGAACGCCATGTGGAGTGAAACTTTGATCCACCGATTGGCCACCGCGGCGACCACCACGAGGGCCAGCGTCCCGCCGACGCCGCGGAGGAGGGAGGCCTGGGTCTCCCGAAGCCAGAGATAGAGGAAGAGGGCGAAGAGCGACAGGATCGCCACGGCGAAGAGGGCCGGCCGCTCCCGCGGCTCGGAAGCGTCGACGTTCCCCCACCGTCCGGCCCGCACCTGGCGCGCCATGAGCAGCGCCACCGGCAGGATCACCAGTCCCACCGCCACCGCCGCGCCCACCCCGCCGCGCAGCGCGCCGAAGCGGATCCCGGTGGTGACCGCCATGACGACCGCCATCACGAACGGATGCGCGAGGATCGAGATCCAGCGGGCGAGGGAGGTCGAGGCCGCCATCGAAGGGGAGTCTAGCGGAAGGGTAGAATCCTGCGTCGAAGGCCGGGCGGACTCCTGGCAACCACTATCCACCGGACGACGAGCCCGAGGCCGGGGCTCCATGTCCTGTACGTCTACGGGCGCCCGTCGAGCTTCATCCTGCGCCTGCCGGGACGAGTTGAGGCAGCTCACCTTCCGGCAGCGAGGAACAGCTGGTGTTGACGTTCAAGCCTGCTTGGACAAGCGATATGCCCCAGGCAATGCTTCCTACCAGGATATTGGCCACTTCGGCCTGGGGTGCGAAGATCCAGATAATGACCTTCTTTGCCAGCCACACTAGCGCGAACCAGCCTAGCGTTGAGATGAGAGACTTGATGATCGGCATCAACAGCCCTTGATTGTACATCTGGATCAGCAGCTCATTCACCAGAGTAAAGAGCGCGGCCGACATTTTTGGATTGCTTTGAATGAGCGAGACGACAGCCTGGGCAGCTGAGTAGACCGTGGCATTCCCGACAATCGCATTATAGATGGTAGACTGCATTGCCGCATTGGCAATTGACGGCAATATGCCGACCGCCATGAGGAGGCCGCCCGTACACTGCCACAAGAGTGTGATCCATGCCAAAGTGCAGGGATCCAACTGGGAAATGTCGACCCTTGTAACGATCACCTCTTCGGGCAAGGAGAAGCGTGACAGATCCGCGCCCGGAGCCATGGCCTCCGGAACGACGTCGAAAGCAGCCCCTGGGAAGAATTGGCTCGGCTGAAGCACCAGTGCTCCCTGGCTAGAGCTGGGATTCAACGAGAGGTAGCTCCCATCCTGGAAACGAATGTATGTCAGCTCATCGTTGAACAACATGAAGGACGCCGACCACGAAGAAGCCGCGGTGGTGAACACCGGCTCGCCAAAGGCTTCGCCAAGGTACAGGACGCTGCCATCCGGTGCGGTCGTGGTGATGACATTGTCTGAGCCGATCGTAAAGACCGCAGCCGAGTCGGTCGCTTGAACCGATACGATGGCGTACGTCTGTTCATCGAGTTGCAGCCCAACGGCGACGTACTGGCCGGCAGACGAAGCAAGGTAGAACGTTACCGTAGAAAGAAGGCTGTTCTGATTGAATACCTGTAACGTTGCAGGGTCGGCGGCATTGAATAGCCACTGATGAAACTCATCGACAACCTGCGCAGCATCCAGGACGAGCCCCGTGCCTTGCGCAGTGAGATAAGTTCCATACAGGTTGTTGTAGAGAAAGCAGGGGCCGACGTTCGCACTTCCACCTGGAGTTACCAACTGCCAGATCTGCGCCTCGGAACCGGAATAGGCACCCATCGAGACCTGTGCTCCGGTGGCATCGATGCCGATGCATGCATTGGTGGAAGCGTTTGCAAGGCAGAACTGATCTTCTCCGCGGTAGATGAGCTGCCACTGTTGAGTGGAGATTCCTGTCGGTGCATCCAGAACCAGAGCACCACTGGCGACATCTATTACGGTTGACGTACCCCAATTGGTAATCGCGTACGAAGTGGTAGTGGCCGATACGACAAAATCAGAAATTGGCATCGCTTCCTCTACGAGTCATAGTAGTTGTCATCACACGAGGACGAGACCGGCATTTCTACACTGAAGCCTTGCGCCGGCGGCAGGAGGTTCAGGTTCACGGGCTGCGGCGCGGAAAGGTCCTCCGTCTCCACGTCGCAACGCTTTCTGTTCCTGTAGTAAGTCACCCCATTGAGGTTGAATTGGAGCGTCCAATAGTCACCGCTCCCGGAGCCGCCGGTGAAATTGAAGCTGATCTGGTCGTTGAGGTTCATGGTATCGACAGAGACCGAGCCATCCGGCGAATCTCCAAAGAACTTTTGGATGCTCACGCTCGTGATCAGATTACCCGTTTGATTTGTCACCACACACGTATGGCTCACTCCAATACCCCTTTCTCGTAGCAATCCCGGCAAGACAAGCACCTGGCGGCGTGCGCGAGGTGCGGCTTCGCAGCCATCGAGGCTACCCCTGGCGATCGCACCGGTACTCTACTGTTTGCGGAGGGATGATAGAGCTGAAGAAGCGGAGCTGTCAAGCGGTGGAAGCTGCCATCGAGAGGGAGTCTGGCCGCGGGGGTAGAATCCGACCGCGCCGGACTGGCGTTATTGACTGGAGGAGCCCTGATGAAGAAATCAACGAAGAAGCTCGTGCTGGCCAAGGAGACCGTGCGGAACCTGGAGGAGCGCAAGCTCGGAAAGGTGTGCGGAGCCGCCACCTATACGTGTGGCTACAGCTGCGGCCCCCTGCAGTGCCCGCCGGCCCCCTACACCCGCGACTGCTGAACCTCCTGCCCGCCCCGGAGCCCTTCGACGAGCATCGAAGTGCTTCGGGTCCGCCTTCAACTCACAGGGCGGGGCGCCCGAGCAGGCCTGTTCAGAAGGGTGAATCCCGGATGAGCCACGCATCGAGCATCGTCACGGTACGCTCGTCATAGTGATACAGCACCCGGATACGGACACCGTCGAGAGGCTTGGTGATCCAGGTTCCAAACTCGCTGGGAGAGTAGCTCCGTAGAGCCAGGCCCAGCTCCGGGCGACGGCTCAGAAAGCTCTCGACCTGTTGCAGGGCTTCTGTGGCCCGAAGGATTCTGTGCGAGAGCTGCTCGCTCGCACGCAGGTACTCAGGCTCGTAGACGACTTCTCGCTGCGGATCGCGAGAAGAATCGCTCGATGGCCACCCGGGCGCGCTCTTCTTCTTCATCGGTTAGAGCAGGCATCTTCTCGGGATCTTCCACGAGAGCCCCCTCAGGCCAGAGCTCTCCAGTGACCTCATCCGCCAGGTTGGCATCGCGCATCTTGTGATTCAGCTCGTTCGGCATGCTGATCCTCGCCATTCCTGACATCCCGGTGATCTGCGACTTCCTGCCATACACACGATATCGAGGTCCGGTCCCGGGCGTCAAGTGGCATGGCAGGGGGCAATCGAATTCCCCACTTCCCTCTTGACGCGCCCTGAGTCCCGGTATAGGCTTCGAGGCGGTCGTAAGCCGTACAATAGGAAGGAGGTGGCAGGGGAGAGGAGGAAGCCGCGGTTTTAAAGCACAGCCGTACAGGATCGCTGTGTCCCCAGAAGGTGAGCGGCGTCGCTCATCCGGGATGACAGCGGGTCCAAGCGGCCAAGGGGGAGAGTTGGCGCTCGTCCCCCGAGGCCTCGCCGGACAGGAGAGTGTACTCATGCCCAGCTACAGTGATCGTACGCCTTCGCGCGTCGATCTGTCCCGCCCCACCGAATCCACCCGCCGCGATCTCTACGAGCTGGTGGTCCACGTCTACTTCCATCCCACGCCTGAAGAGGTGGAGAAGGCCCGGCAGGACCCCGGCAACCACTGGGTGCCGGACTACGGTCCCGACGAGGCCCGGCTCCACGTCTTCTACGCCTACGGCCGCTGGTTCGCGGTCTGGGAAGCGCTGGAGGAGAAGAAGGAGACCGGACCGCTCCCCGAGTGGCGCCGCTGGTCGGTGGTGCGGATCGTCGAGGACCGGGATCCGTCGAGCGAGACGGGCGTCACCTTTCTGGAGGTCTGACGCCGTCTACCTGGCGGGCCCCGCGGCGCGGGGTCCGCCGCCTTTCTCCGGGATCACAATCCGCCCTTCCCGGAGCGCTATCCCCACCTCCCGGAACACAATTCCATGGCGCCGTATCACTTCCGGGGCAGGAAGAGTCATTCGGGAGCGTTCCCGGAACGCTATTCCTGCACCGGAGATCATTCCCGGAGCAGGAATGGCCGCCGGGGAAGCGGAGAGCGTGAGCGTTCCCGGTCCCGTTGTGATCCGGGAAGCTTCCCTAGTGTTCCGGGAAGCCTCATTTGTGTTCCGGGAGTGGGTTGAAGGCGCAGTTTGTGTTCCCGGAACACTCCGGGAGCACTGCGTGACCTCGCGATACGCACCTGAGACGGGGCTCAGCGTTCACCTGTGGAGGACTTCGCGCTCGATCCGCTGCCGAACATCCTCCCACGGGATCCCTTCCGACTCACCGGAAAGGACTCTCGCCGCGCGCCTCTCGATTTCCCGCGCCCAGGCCTCCTCGGCTCCGGGCTCCGGCTCCCCGTCCAAGCTGGCGAGGATCTCCGAGGCCAGCTCCGCACGCTCGTCGAGCGGGAGCTGTAACGCTTGTTCCAGAAGGTGATGACGCAGGGATTTCATGCAGGAAGCCTAGCACCCAGGTCCTACGGCAACTCCACCGTCCCCTGCGGGGTCCAGGGGCCGCAGCGGGCGATGCGCCAGGCGGACTTGGCGACTCCTTTGACGGTGCCGTACTTGCGGATGGCGGCCTCGCTGTAGTGGCTGCAGGTCGGTTGGAAACGGCAGCGGACTCCCACCTTGGGCATCATGGGCGAGGCGGTCGCCTGGTAGAGGTCG
>DASPJI010000564.1:0-7480 GCA_035628695.1 Thermoanaerobaculia bacterium
GCTCGGCCCGCCGCGCTTCGGCGCGGGCGATCTCCGCCTCCCGGACGGCCACGCCGAGGCCGCCCACGAGGCCGGCGACCGCCGCCGCCAGCGCTACCGTGGCCAGCTTGTGGCGCAGCACCAGCTTGCGCGTGCGATAGAGCAGGGAGTCCGGCCGCACCTGGAGAGGCCGGCCCTCGAGGAAGCGCCGGAGGTCGGCGGCGAGATCGGCGGCGGAGCGGTAGCGGCGCGCGGGGTCGCGGCGCAGCGCGGCGAGGACGATGGTGTCGAGCTCCCCCCGGACGCGGCGGGCGAAGCGCCTGTCCTGCAGGACGGCCGAAGGACGCTCTACGGTGTCGCCCTCCTTCGCCACCACCTGCGGCGAGCGGAAGCGCGTGTGGGGGGAGCGGCCGGCCAGCAGCTCGAAGAGGATCACGCCCAGCGCGTAGACGTCGGTGGCCGTGGTCACCGGCTCGCCGAGGATCTGCTCCGGCGCGGCGTAGGCCGGCGTGAGGAGCCTGTCTTCCTGGCGGGTGGCCGTCTCCGACATATCGTTCGCCAGGAGCTTGGCGATGCCGAAGTCGAGGAGCTTGACCTGCCCGCCGGTGCTCACCAGCAGGTTCGAGGGCTTGAGGTCGCGGTGGACCACCAGGTTGCGGTGGGCGCTGTCCACGGCGTCACAGGCGTCGATCACCAGGCGCAGGCGCTCCTCGAGCGGTGAGCCGTGGCGCCGGCAGTAGGCGAGGATCGGCTCGCCGTCCACCAGCTCCAGCACGAAGTAGGGGCGGCCGTCCGGCGCGGTGCCGCCGTCCAGGATGCGGGCGATGCCGGGGTGGGCGAGGCGGGCAAGGATCTGCCGCTCGCGGTGGAAGCGGCGGACGATCTCCTCCGAATCCATGCCCCGCCGGACCAGTTTCAGGGCCACCTGCTGCTCGAAGACGCCGTCGGCCCGCTCGGCGCGGTAGACCTCGCCCATGCCGCCACGGCCCAGGAGCTTGAGGAGCCGGTAGGGTCCGGCCTGGAGAGCGGGGCCGTCGGGGCCACCGGGTGCCGGCGCGAGCGCCGCCGCCACGAGCTCCGGCGCGCGCTCGGCCACCGGCCGGGAGAGGAGCGGGGGCGCCCCCTCCTCGGCCGCGAAGAGCCGCGCCAGCCGGTCCGCCAGCTCCGGCTGCTCACCCGCCAGACGGTCCAGGCGGGCCGCCCGTTCCTCGGCGGACATATCCGCGAGCTGGTCGAACCAGCCCAGCCACTCCGTCTCCTCCGCCGGGCATGAAGCCGGGGAGGCCGCAGAGCCCCTCTGTGGCACCGCCTCTGAGCTCACTCCTGCTGTCTCCTGGCCTTGGCTCCTAGTCTACGCTCTTTGGAGAGGTGTGACTCCGGGTGCGGATTCGTTTCAGGGGCGGGGCTCCGGCACGAGATGTGCAGAAAAACCTGCCCATCGCCACGCCCCGGTGCAGCATTCCGGGTCCATCTATGATGCCGTTCGACAGCGGGGAGTGTTGAATGACGCTCGGCAAGCCGCGGGTGAACCGTCTTTTTGGCCAGTTCGGCTGCGCCCTGACCATCGACGTCGAGGAGTGGTACCACACCTGCCTGGTGCCGGATTACGTGGACCCGGAGCAGCGGCCGGCGCTCCGTGACGAGCTGGACCGGCTCCTCCCCGAGCTGCTGGACACCCTGGCCGAGGCGGGCCGCTCCGCCACCTTCTTCGTCCTCGGGGAGGTCGCCGAGCGCCTGCCCCGCAGGGTGAGGGAGATCGCCGACGCCGGCCACGAGGTGGGCAGCCACGGCTATCTCCATTTCCGCGCCTGTGACCGCTCGCCCGAGGCCTTCCGGAGCGACCTGGAGCGTTCCAAGAAGCTGCTGGAGGACGTCACCGGCACCCGCGTCCTGGGCTTCCGGGCGCCGGAGTGGTCGCTGCGCAGCCTCGCCAGCCCCTGCCTGCCGCTGGTCGCCGAGGCCGGCTTCCTCTATGACAGCTCCCTCGCGCCCTATCCGCTGTCGGGGACGACGACCAACCCGCGGCTGGCTTCGCGGCTGACCTGGGACAGGCCGGGACGCGCCCGCGAGCTGCTGGAGATCCCGCCGCTCACCTTCGGGCCCTACCTGCGCATCCCGACCGGGAGCTGGCCCGGCCGCCTCGTCCGTCCCTCCTGGGTGGCGGACGCGGCCGAGGAGCACCTCGAGGAGGGGGGGCTGCCGGTGGTGGTCATCCACCCGTGGGAGGTCTCCGGCCGGCCGACGCCCGGGCGCCTCAAGGGATTCGCCTGGTTCTGCCACGAGACGGGCCGTCTCGGCTTTCAGGCCCGCTTCCAGGAGCTGCTCCACGCGCTCCCCTGGAGCTCCATCCGCGACGCCATGGACCTCGGCCAGAGCGGCCGCAAGCTGGCCCGGAGCCGCGGCGCGATGACCTCGACGGGTGCCACGGCGGCGCGGCTGGTGGGGTAGGAGCGCTCTCAGGCCTTGTCGAGACGATCCAGATCCTGGTTCCGGCCCAGCACCAGCAGCGAGTCGGAGTCCTTGACGCGGAAGCCGGCGTCGGGGTTGACGTGCAAGTGCTGGGTCAGGACGTCCCGGACGCCCAGCACCTGCACGCCGAAGCGGTTGCGCAGCCGCAGCTCCTCCAACGTCTTGCCGATGAACGACTGGGGAGGGGCGATCTCGTGGACGCTGAACTCCTCGTCCATGGGGATGAAGTCGAGGATGTTGGAGCTGGCGAGGCGGTGCGCCAGACGTTCCGCCGCCTCCCGCTCGGGCGAGATGACCTCGTGCACCCCGATGAGATCCAGCAGCTTGGCGTGGTCCTCCGAGCCGGCCTTGGTGATGATCCGCCGGATCCCCAGCTCGCGGAGGTGGAGGGCGATGATCGCCGAGGCGTCGATGCGCTCGCCCAGGCTCACCACGACGGTGTTGAAGTCGCGGATGCCCAGCTCTTCCAGGCGCTGCCGGTCGCGCGCGTCGAGGACCACCGCGCGGGAGGAGAAGTCCTTGATCCGCTGGACGTGGCCGGCGTCGATGTCGATGGCCAGCACGTCGTGGCCGGCGAGGTGGAGCTCCTTCGCCACGTGGAAGCCGAAGCGCCCCAGGCCGATGACCGCGACCTGTTCCATGCCGCTAACCTACCATGACCTCTTCTTCGGGATATTGCCAGTCGCCGGTGCCGCGGCCGCTGGCCAGGGCCGCCGCCAGGGTGAGGGGCCCGACCCGGCCGCAGAACATGAGGAAGGCGACCAGCAGCTTGCCGGCCGGCGACAGGCCGGGGGTGACGCCGGTGGAGAGCCCCACCGTGCCCAGCGCCGAGACGGTCTCGAAGAGGTAGGCGATGAAAGCCGCCGGCTCGTCGCCGCCGTAGCGGCCGTGCGTCTCCATCAGAAGCAGGGCAAACGCCCCGGCGAGGGCCACCGCCAGGCCCACCTGGGCGAGGGTCAGGGTGTTCTGGACCGTCTCCGGCCCCAGGGTCCGGCGGAAGACGTTGACATGGCGATGCCCCCGCAGCCGGCTGACGGTGGCGACGACGAGCACGCCCAGGGTGGTGGTCTTGATGCCGCCGGCGCAGGAGCCGGGCGAGCCGCCGATCGCCATCAGGATGATCATCAGAAAGAGGGTGCCCGGCCCGAGGGTGGCGATATCCACGGTGGTGAGGCCGCCGCTGCGCGTCGTGACGCTCTGGAAGTAGGCGGCGAGGAGCTGCTCTCCGGGACCCATGCCGGCGAAGGCCCGGCCCGCCTCCAGCACCCAGATCGCCATCGTGCCCAGGACTACGAGGACAGCGCTCACGACGAAGGCCAGCTTGCTGTGCACCGACAGCCGGGACCGGCTCCCCGTACGCGCCGCCTGGGCGGCGTCGTAGAGGGTGAAGAAGCCGAACCCACCCAGGAGGATGAGGATCGACACCGGCAGCACCACCAGCGGGTCGCTCCGCCATGCCGCGAGGCTGTCCGGCCGCAGGAAGAAGCCGGCCTGGCAGAATGCCGAGATGGAATGGAAGACGGAGTGCCAGAGAGCGCGGGCCGCCCCCATCTCGGGCCACCAGCGCAGGAAGAGGATGAGCGCCCCGGCCGCCTCGCACCCGAAGGTGAAGAGGAAGACCAGACGCAGCAGCGGGCGCACCTGATGCGACGCCGCTCCGCCGATGGTGCGCTCGAAGATGGAGCGCTGGGCCAGGGAGACGCGCCCGCCCAGGAGCGCCAGGATGAACAGGGAGAAGGTCATCACCCCCAGGCCGCCGACCTGGATCAGGCCGAGGATCACCCCCTGGCCGAACGGGGTGAAGCCCGTGCCCGTGTCGCGCACCGTCAGGCCGGTGACGCACGTGGCGCTGGTCGCCGTGAACAGGGCGTCGAGCCAGCCGATGCGCTGATCGGGCGGGGTCGCCAGAGGCAGGCGCAGCAGCATCGTGCCGCAGAGGATGGCGGCGAGGAAGCTGCCGATCAGGAGCCGCAACGGGCCCGGTCCAGCGGCTCTCACCGGCTCCTGCGACTCGAAGGCCGATTCGTACTAAGCTCTACGGGATTCGAGAGAGGGGGGTATGGTGCGAAAGGGGGGACTCGAACCCCCACGGCCTTGCGACCACAAGATCCTGAATCTTGCGCGTCTACCAATTCCGCCACTTTCGCATGGTGCGCCGCTCGCGCGGCGCGGAGCAGATTCTAAGGAGACAACCTAGACCATGTCAACCACATTCCCGGGGATGGAGGATCTCTTCGACGAGAAGGTCCTCGGACGCCTCGACGAAGCAGGGAAGAAAGGGCTCGCGCCCGACCAGATCCGGCGCCGGCTGGACCTGGAGCTCACACCGGACGAGCTGACCGCCACCCTGGCGCGGCTGGAGAAGCGGGGCAAGGCCCTGGAAGGCAACGGACGCTGGTTCGCCATGTGGGTGACCGAGGACGCCGGCTGGATCGTCGGCACCGCCGGCCTCCTCGAGTCCGGGGACTTCATCGTCCGCACTCCCGGGCGCCCCGGCGAGGGAACCGCGCTCTTCGTGCGCCGGCGCGACGCCAAGCAGGCGATGGAGGGGGATCTGGTGCTCGCCCGCCCCATGGAGTACCGGAACCGCAAGCGGCCGCGCGCCGGTGACCATACCAAGTGGCTGCCCGAAGGGCTGGTCCTCAAGGTCCTCTCCCAGCGCCACCCCACGCTGGTCGGCGCGCTGGAGACCGGCCAGTCGGGGCGGCGCTGGCTAGCCCCCTTCGATCCCAAGATGAACCTGGAGCTCCAGGTGGTGGGCGCCGAGGGGGTGCCGGACGGCCACTACGTGGTCGTAGAGGTGGAGCGCCCCGGCAACGAGCCGTCGGCGCTCGGCCGCGTCATCGAGGTGCTCGGCCATCCCGACACGCCGGGCGCGGACGTCCTCGTGGTACTCCGCCATCACAAGATCCCCGAGGACTTCCCCACGGCCGTCACGGAGGCTGCCGAGGCCTTCCCCCCCGACCCCGGGCCCGAGGACTGGGCGGGGCGCGAGGACCTCCGCAAGCTGGTGACCTTCACCATCGACGGCGCCAAGTCCCGCGACTTCGACGACGCGGTCTCCATCGAGCGCCTGCAGGGCGGCGGCTTCCGGCTGGGCGTCCACATCGCCGACGTCGCCCACTACGTCCAGGAGGGGACCGCCCTCGACCTCGAGGCCTACCGCCGCGGCACCAGCGTCTACTACCCGGAGCGGGCCGTGCCCATGCTGCCCGAGGGGATCTCCAACGGCCTCTGCTCGCTGCGGCCCAAGGTGCCGCGCCTCACCATGACGGTCTTCATCGACTTCGATCGCAACGGCAACGTGCGCGGCCAGCGCTTCGCCGAGACGGTCATCCAGAGCGCCCGCCGGCTCACCTATGACGAGGTGCGGCGCCTCCTGCTCGAGCCGCGGGAGACGGACGCCAAGCGGTACGGCCGCGTCCTCCCGGCGCTGCAGGACATGCACGAGCTGATGCGCGTCCTGAACCGCGTCCGCGTGAAGCGGGGCTCCATCGACTTCGACCTCCCCGAGGGGGACGTGCAGCTCGACACCGACGGTGTGGTGGTCGGGGTGCTGGCCACCGAGCGCAACGTCGCCCACCGGCTGATCGAGGAGTTCATGATCGCCGCCAACGAGGCCGTGGCCCTGGAGCTGGAGAGCCACGAGGTGCCGGCCCTCTACCGGGTCCACGACTCGCCCAGCCCGGACAAGCTCATGGAGCTGCGGGAGCTGCTGGCCGACCTCGGCTTCCAGCTCAAGGGTAAGCTCCAGGACCTCCACCCGTCGGCGCTCCAGAAGGTGCTCATCGACGTCCACGGCCACCCGGAGGAGGCGTTCGTCTCGTCCGCCGTCCTGCGCACCATGTCGCGCGCCATCTACAGCGAGGAGTGCCGGGGCCACTACGCTCTCGCCTCCCGCTACTACACCCACTTCACCTCCCCGATCCGGCGCTACCCGGACCTGGTGGTCCACCGGCAGCTCAAGTCGCACCTGCGCGGCAACGCCCACGCCGAGTCGGAGCGCACCCGGATCGCCGAGCGGCTGCCGGCCATGGGGGAGCACACCAGCACCACCGAGCGGCGGGCGGAGCAGTCGGAGCGCGACCTGCTGCAATGGAAGAAGGTGCGCTTCCTGGGGAGCCGGATCGGCGAGAAGTTCGAGGGGCGCATCACCAACGTGCAGCCCTTCGGCATGTTCATCCAGCTCCTGCCCTACTACGTCGACGGCCTCCTCCCGGTCCGCTCCCTGCTCGGCGACTTCTTCAGGTACGAGCCCGAGGGGCACCGCCTGGTGGGGGACCGCACCGGCACCGTCTACAAGATCGGCGACCCCATCGAGGTGGTGCTGGCGGGCGTCAACCTGCGGCACCGCAGCCTCGACTTGGAGCTGCCCGACCAGCCGAAGCCCGAGGAGGTCGACGGCCCGTGGTGGCTGCGCACCCTCTACGAGCCGCCGCCCGCCCGTCCCGCCGGCAAGCGCAACAGCCCCGCCACCAAGCCGCTGCCGAAGAAGGGGGCCAAGAAGCCGCACAAGAAGGGGACCACGCGGACGAAGCGGAGGTACTAGGGAACGACGCCATCGACTCTCTGCCCCCTGGAATAGGGTCTGGTTTTCAGGGGTGACAGAGAGAAAGGGAGGCAGCGATGAGCAGAGAGATCGGTGGCATCCATCACGTGACGGCGATCGCGAGCGATCCGCAGGCGAACGTGGATTTCTATACGGACGTGCTGGGCCTGCGTCTGGTCAAGAAGACGGTCAACTTCGACGACCCCGGGACCTACCACTTCTACTATGGCGACGAGCAGGGGAACCCCGGGACGATCCTGACGTTCTTCCCCTGGCCGAGGGCGCGGCGGGGGAGCCACGGCGCCGGGCTGACCTCGGCGACGTCCTTCTCGGTGCCCGAGGGCTCGTTGGGGTACTGGACGGAGCGGTTGGCGCGCTACGGCGTCCCTTTCGAGGAGCCGCGGCCGCGGTTCGACGAGGAGGTCGTGACGCTGCTCGACCCCGACGGTCTCAAGCTGGAGCTGGTGGCGCGGTCCGGTGACG
>DASPJI010000565.1:0-2684 GCA_035628695.1 Thermoanaerobaculia bacterium
CACGGCCACGAGCTGGTTGCGGGCGAGGCTCCCCTTCTCGAGGCGCAAGGCCGGCTCACCCGGCGCGGGCGCGGCCACCGCGGGTGCGGCGGTCCACAGCAGGACGGTCAGGGCGGTCAGGAGCCGGGCGTTCACGGGGCAAATCTAGCGCGAGGAGGGCGGGGGTGGATAGGGGGCCGCCCCGCCTCCTCGTCTGCTCTCTGAGGTGCTCGGTAGGCGAGGAGCGGGACGAGAGGCTCCCTCACACTCCGAAGCACCTCCGGTTTGGGTTGACTACACCTCTCCGGCCAGGCGCATCGCCTCCGTGATCAGCGCCTCACTGAGATGCACTCCTGCGCGCTCCACCGCCTCGAGTCGTGACCACACAGACGAGAGCAACCCTCTTTCCTTGGCCAGGAGGAGGACGCCAATGCTGCCGACGACCTCGATCCCGTTGAGTTGAGCTACCTTTCTCGCCCTGCGATCATCCAGGAGCAGGCGGTCCGCGTGGAGCTTCTTGTACAGAGCCATGGCTTCCAACTCCCCGAGGCCAAGTCCCGTGGCTGCGATCACCAGAGCCGAGAGATCCACCTCCTCGACTCTCCCCTGAAGGTAAAGTCCCAGGCGTTCGGCTTCGGCTTTACCCTGGACGGTGCACTCCCTCAACACCTCTAGAGGGACCCGAACCGCTTCGAAGAGGGCGTCGAGCAGAGAGAGACCGTCGCACGCGGCGAGAGCCACGAGCGCGGATGTGTCCGCGACAACGAGCATCAGGAGGAGTGCCGCAGAGAAGCCAGCTCTCTCTGGAGGTCCTCGGCAGGGTAGTCGATCAGGGGAATACCGCGCCTCTGGCACTCCGTGGCAAAGGTGAAGCGGTCGACTCCGGCGAACTCCGCGGCGGCGCCGGCTGAAAGCTCTCCGGACTGGAACATGAGCAGAGCCGCATAGAGTTGGATGCGGCGCCCCATCTCCGCCGGGGTACGCTCGAGGAGGTACTGCTCGGGGATGTCCAGCGTCACGTGCATCGATACACCTCCTTGAAGCTCGATGATGGAGCAAGAGCCGGCCGAGAGCAACCGCGGCCGGCTTTCCCTCACACGCCGAAGTACCTCGCGTCCGGATGGTGGAACACCAGCGCCGAGACGCTGGCTTCGGGGTCCATCATGTCCCCCTCGGTCAGGTGCACGCCGATCTCCTCCGGCTGGAGGGCCCGGAAGAGCTCCCGCTGAAAGGCGAGGTCCGGGCAGGCGGGGTAGCCGAAGCTGTAGCGCTTGCCGCGGTAGCGGGCCGAGAGCTTGTCCTGGAGCACCAGCTCCGGCGAATCGGGAAAGCCCCATTCGCGGCGCAGGCAGTCGTGGAGGTACTCGGCCGCGGCCTCGGCGGTCTCCAGGGCGAGCGCCGCGAAGGCGTGGCTCTTCAAGTACTCCCCCTTGGCCTTCCACTCCTCCACCCGCTCCCGCACCCCCTCCCCCGCCGTGGTCACGAACAAGGCCACGTGATCGCCGTCGAGCACGTAGTCCGCGAGACAGAGGCCGCCGTTGCGGCTCTGGCGCGGGAAGTCCCACGCCGCGGCCGGCGCGGCGGGATCGCCGGTCTCGGGATCGAGCAGGGTCACCCGGTTCCCCTCCGCCTTCGCCGGGAAGAAGCGCCAGACCGCGCGCGCCTTCATGGCACCCTGCCGGGCCTCCTCCTTGAGGCCGTCCAGCACCGCCTTGAGCTTCAGGAACTTGGCGTCCCCCTCGGCTTCGAGCTGGCGCACCGAGCCCTTCAACCCCAGGTGCTTGCCGTAGATCATCTGCGGGTTCAGGTAGGCCCAGACCTTGTCGAGGTCGAGGTTCGTCGCGTGGCGCTCCAGGTCCGGCGGCGCCGGCACCGGCACGTCCCGCCGCACGACCGCGACCGCGGGCGCCGCGGCCTCTCCCGTCGACGAGGTCTCCATCGCGGTCTCCTGGTCGTCCGCCGTGATGAGGTCGGCCACCTCGCGCTCCAGGTCCGGACGCTGCGCCCTGTCGGTCAGCCGCTCCACCAGCTTCAGGCCGTGCATGGCGTCCTTGGCGTAGGTGCAGAGGCCGCCGTAGGCCTTGGCGATCTTCCTGTGGGTGAAGCGGCGGGTGAGGGCGGCGCCGCCCACCAGGAGCGGCGTGTCGATCCCCACGGCCGACAGGTCGCCGGCCGTCAGCACCATCTGCTGCGCGCTTTTGACCAGCAGGCCCGACAGGCCGATGATGTCCGGCTTGTGCTCCCGCACCGCCTGGATGAGCTGCTCGGACGGCACCTTGATCCCCAGGTTGACCACCGTGAAGCCGTTGTTCGACAGCACGATGTCCACCAGGTTCTTGCCGATGTCGTGGACGTCCCCCTTGACCGTGGCGAGCAGCACCTTGCCGCGGCCGGAGTCGTCCGCCTTCTTCTCCATGTGGGGCTCGAGGTAGGAGACGGCCGCCTTCATCACCTCGGCGCTCTGCAGCACCTCGGCGACGATGAGCTGGTTGTCGTTGAACAGCCGGCCCACCTCGTTCATGCCGGCCATGAGCGGGCCGTTGATGACGTCGAGCGGGCTCGGCCAGCGCGGATCCGCCAGCGCCGCCCCCAGGTCGTCCTCGAGGCCGGTCTTGCTCCCCTCGACCACGGCGCGGGCGATGCGCTCCTCGAGCGGCAGGTCGGCGCGGGGTCTCGCCGTCGCCGCGCCGCCCGTGCGGCCGCGG
>DASPJI010000566.1:0-4241 GCA_035628695.1 Thermoanaerobaculia bacterium
CGCGGTGCCGCCCCTGGAGGACCCGGCAGTAGCCCAGGTTGTCCAGGATCCGCGCCCGGGCCGCGCTCGGCTCTTCCGGGATCAGCTCGAGGGCCTGCTCGTACTGCTCGCAGGCCTGATCGAGGTGGCTCTCGGCCAGCAGCGTGTTGCCGATCAGGTTGTGGCTGGAGGCGATCCAGTCGAGCCGGCCCAGGACGACGGAGCGGTCGTGAGCGATCCGCGCGTAGAACAGGGCCTTCTTGTAGTTCTTGGTGAGCTCGTAGTGACGGGCGATGTTGTACGCCGCGATGCGGCAGCTCGTCGGCTCGGCGTTGCGCAGCAGGATCTCGCGCAGGCGCGGCAGCTCGGCCTCGCCGCGGTCCAGCTCGATGAACGCCGCCGCCCGGTTGCAGACGGCGAGGTCCACCAGCCGCTGCTCGCCGTGCTGGCGGGCCCGGGACAGGGCCTGATCGAACAGCGCCGCGGCCTCTTCCAGACGGCCGGCCTCGACCGCCTGCTGGCCACGGTGCCTGAGCTCCTCGAACTCGGTGCAGCTCCTACCCGGTACCTCGCTCATCGTCCTCCCTTTCACTGCTGTGGCTCGCGCCGTCGCGCCGGCCCAGGGTCCGCTTGAACTCGATGAAGTCCTGGACCTCGCGCTGGGCGTCCTCCGGCAAGGCATTGAAGCTCTGGATCAACTGGACGTCGCGGGGCGTGACGGACTCCTGGGCGACGCCGTCGAAGAACTCGCCGATGCTCATCTGGAACTCGGCGAGGATTCTGAAGAGGATGTCGAGGCTGACCCGGTACTCCCCCTGCTCCATGCGGGACAGGTCCGACTGCTGAATGCCGAGCCGGGACGACAGCTCGACCTGGGTGAGCTTGTGCTCCTTGCGGAGCTGACGGATCTTGCGACCCACAAGCTGGATCTGGCGGACCTTGTTCTCCGAGCTCATCGGGTGTACGAAATGTATGGGTCTATGTCAAACTGACATGCCTGGGGTGATGGTACGGTGGCGGCGCCTCCCTGTCAACCGGCAGGGTGGGGCGGTCCGGCCCCGCGACCGGGGGCCCCGGCTCGAATCATGCTCGGAGATCTATTTGCGCCGCTACCTCTTCCTCCTGCGGGAGCTCGTCAAGCGGGACTTCCAGGGCCGCTATGCGGGCTCCCTGCTCGGCTTCGTCTGGTCCATGGTGCAGCCGCTCTGGCTGCTGGTGCTCTTCACCTTCGTCTTCTCCGAGGTGATGAAGGCGACGCCGCTGGGCGTCCGCACCGACGACTTCGCGATCTTCCTCTTCTGTGGGCTCCTGCCCTGGCTGGCGGTGCAGGAGGGGGTGCTCCGCGCCTCGACCGCCATCACCGACAACGCCAGCCTGGTGAAGAAGCTGCGCTTCCCCTCCGAGATCCTGGTGCTGGCCGTGGTGCTGGCCGCCCTGCTGCACGAGGCGATCGCGGCCCTGATGTTCCTGGGCGTGCTCCTCTGGGTCGGGGATCTGTCCCCCGGCGGCCTGCCGCTGCTGCTGCTGGCGGTGCCGCTGCAGGTGGCGCTGACCCTCGGGCTGGGGCTGCTCCTGTCGCCGGTCCACGTCTTCTTCAGAGATACGGCGCAGGTGCTGAGCATGGTCCTCACCGCCTGGTTCTATCTGACACCGATCGTCTACCCCCTGCCCCTGGTGCCGGAGAAGTTCCGGCCCTGGCTGGAGCTCAACCCGCTGACGCCGCTGGTCGGCCTCTATCGCCAGGCCTTCGTCGGCGGCGAGAGCGTGCCGGGCGTCGGCTTCCTGGCGGCCGCCGCCGCTGTGCTACTATCCGCGGGCTTCTGGCTGTTCGCCCGCCTCAAACCGGCCTTCGCGGACGAGATCTGACCCATCCCCAGGCGGGCCCCGCCTTCGAAGGCGAAGACAGACAATGAGGTTTCCCATGTCGGCCACCCATACCAGCATTTCCTTCCGGCGTTTCGGCGCCTACCTTCTAGCCTTCCCCCTGGCCGCCGCGCTCGGTGCCTGCTCGCAGCAGCCCGCGGCCGCCGTGCCGGCGGACGGTGCACAGGCGGCGTCCGCGGCCCCTTCGGCGACCCCTGCTCCTCCGGCTCCGGACGCAACGCAGCCGGCGGCGAGCCCGGCGGTGAGCCCGGCCGAGGCAGCTGTCGCGGCGCCGGGGGGCGAGTCCGCACCCGGAGGCATCGAGTACCCCCAGCCGCCGGACGGCAAGTGGCTGACCGACCCGGAGGGGAGGCAGTACTTCGTCCACGAGGTCCCCAAGGTCGAGAGGACCTACATGTGGCTGGACGAGAAGCAGACCAAGGTCCGCATCGGCTATGGCGAGACCTACGACGTGGTGGGGCACGACGACAAGAGCTTCCGGGTGAAGATGTACCGGGTCGACCAGCCGCCGCCGCCGAGCAAGGCCGACGTGGCGGCCGACCGTGAGAGCGTGGCCGCGACGTACCGGGCCGACGTCGCTCAGGCGGACCGCCTGATGTTCCTGCCGTTCGAGCGCGGGCTCCCGGATTCCGGGCAGTGGCGCAACGGCTTCGAGATCGCCGACATGAACGGCGACGGGACGCTGGACATCGTCTTCGGGTCGGTACGCAAGGGGCGGCGCCTGCCGAACATCTACCTGGGCGACGGCAAGGGGGGGTGGCGGCTCTGGGCCGAGGGGAAGTTCCCGAACCTGGCCTATGACTACGGCGATGTCGCCGTGGCGGACTTCAACGGCGACCGTCTGCCGGACCTCGCCCTGGGGGTACACCTGCGGGGCATCCTGCTGCTCGCCTCCGACGGGCCGGGGCGCTTCAAGGAGTGGGGGAAGGGGCTCGATTTCGAGGTCCCCGGTGTCGCCGGCTCCGCCGCCACCGGCTTCTCCTCGCGCGCCGTGGTCGCGGCCGACTGGAACGGCGACGGCCGTCCGGATATCGTCGCCCTGGGGGAGGGCCCCCGCTTCGCCGCCACCGAAGCGGCCCGGAACTCCGGCCCGGGGGACGCCTTCGGCATGGTGGTCTACCTCAACCAGGGGGATGGGAGCTGGGTGCGGCGCTCCGACAGTGAGAAGGACAAGATCTTCGGCGACGACCTGGCCGTCGGCGACCTGAACGGCGACGGCCGCCTCGACGCGGTGCTCGGCTCGAACGTGCTGGGGGAGCGGTCCATCCTGCGCTTCGGCGAGGAGGGGGGCGGCTGGCGGGTCGGCAGCGTGGACGTGCTGCGGCCGGCCGGCTATGTGCAATCGGTGGAGATGGGCGACTTCGACCGCGACGGCCGCGTCGACCTGCTGGTGGGCTACACCGCCAGCGAGGGAGGTGTCTGGCGCAGCGGCATCGACGTCCTCTATAACCGTCCGGGCGAGAAATGGGAGCGGCGGCCGCTCGCCGCCGAGGAGCACCGGGAAGGGGTCTTCGCCCTGGCCGTGGGAGACCTCGACGGCGACCGCACCCTGGACGCCGCCGCCCTGACCGGCACCGGTGCCACCTGGGTGTTCATCGGCGACGGCAAGGGGTTCTTCCGCCGGGAGCAGGGGCAGGAGATCACCGCGCCGGTGGGAGGCTGCCGCGGCTACGGCCTGCAGATCGCCGACCTCGACGGCGATGGGACCGGCGAGCTGGTGAGCTCCTTCGCCGGCGAGGCCTCGGCCCTGTTCGCCCCCAACCGCTGCCCGCAGCAGGGGGGCGTGACGGCCTGGAAGGCCCAGCTCAACGAGGGCGAGCAGCCGGCCGCGCGATGAGCTGAAAATGGGCTGTTGACAACGTACCCCTTGCGGCTGCTATAGTGCAGAAGCATAATTCACCCGAGAGCAGGGATCCCCGACCGTGAGCGGAAGGGCTGTGAGGGGGTGGGGGACTGCTGCTCGGCCCGGAGAAACGACAAGTCGCACCGGCGGTTGTGCCTGAAGAGCAACGAGGTGCGTTAAACTTCTGGTCTCTTACTTTTTGAACGGGAGGTGATGTCTCTTACTTTGTGGGGAGAGGCAAAGCAGTTCAAGCAGTCCAACGTGGTCAGTACTGCTGTATTCGAGAACGCTCAACGAAAGCTAAGGAGATTGTCTGACATGAAGAAGATTTGCCTTGCGCTGGCTCTGGTGAGCCTGCTGGGGCTGAGCGGCCAAGCCTTCGCCGTCATCAACACGATTGACGACGTGCCGGCGGCGACCCTGCTGCTCCCCTACTTCGAGGTTTACCTCAACAACGCGAACGGCGTCACCACGCTGTTCTCCATCAACAACGCGTCGGCCACCGCGGTTCTGGCCCACGTCACCCTGTGGACCG
>DASPJI010000567.1:0-6380 GCA_035628695.1 Thermoanaerobaculia bacterium
GTGCAACCGTTCCATGGAGAACCTCCTGTGGCCCGGGCGCGCCCCGGGCGGCCTACGGTGGGGGGGATGAGGGAGCGCGGCGCGCTCCGGCGGCCCGACTACAGCCCGGGTGTCGCTGCAAATCGCGCACCGGGCTTCGGGGAATGAGACAGCGTCAGAGGGATCTATGGAACACCGTCACGCCCGCGCCCTTCAATCCATCTTTTCAGTAAAAGACGGCGAACACCTCCCGGCCCGGCGGCTGCTCTTGCTGAGACGGCTCGCCGCCTCCGGCTCTTGACACGTCAATCGCCCCCGACTTGACCTGTCAATTATCACGTTTTCTTCTCTTTACAGCCTCTCGACAGACCAATCTCCCTCGGGAGCCGGCCTGGCACGCCGGCTGCAATGTTCGGTTTTTCGAATCCGGATTCGATCGAGAAACTGAAACGCGAACTAAAACCGCTTCACCAGATGGAGGTAAGTCATGTTTTTTATTCGAGAGATGATCGACTCCGGATTCACTTGGCTGTTCGCCGCTGTCATTCTTCCGCTGTGCCTGATCGTCCCGGCGCTGTGCACCACGGCTTCTTCCGAGAATCCCGCAGCGCGAACTGACAGCATGCATATGCGTTCGGACAGCAGCTCCATCGACACGCCGGAAGTCCTCGTCCCGAAGCCCCCGCCGCCGCCACCGACCTACTAGGAATCACGGCGATGGAGCAGACGGCCTGATGTAGCTGAGATGTGTGAGCACCGGACGGGAGGAGGGCCTACTCCTCCCTCCGGATCTTTTCCGCCCGGCGGGCGATCTGTCCAAGGCCCAGCCGGCGCGCCTCTCGTGCGATCTCCTCCAGCCTCGCGCCTCTCTCCGGCGGCCGCATCAGCTCACCGGCGGCGAGCCGGGCTTCGAAGGCATAGATCACGTTTCCCTTCTGTCGACAGTCGCGCTCGATCGTGGCCAGATCATCCAGCGCCTCGTCTCGCCGCCGCCCGCCTCCGAGAAGACCCTTCAAGCGTGCCGCCGTGATGCCGGTTTCGAGAGTGACTAGATAGTCCTGGCGCTCTTCGGCGCGCTCACGGATCGCTTCAAACCTCTCGTTCGCCGCGGCGAAATCTTTCTGTGCGAGGTGGATCTTCACGAGTTGGAGCTGAGCTTGGATGATGAGATCGCGTTGCTCGCTGCCTGCCAGAATCTGCTCAGCGCGGCGAGCGAGCTCCAAGGCTTCGCCGGCCGCACCGTCGGCCTGCCGGAGATCCGCCAGGCTTATGACGGTCTTCGCTGTGAGGGCGGGATTCCGCTGCTCCTCTCGAACGAGCAACTCCTTCAGGAGCTCGACCGCCCGCGCGGGTCGCCCTTCCGCCGCCTCGACCTGAGCCAGCAAGTAGACTCTCTCTCCGGACGGCGAGACATCACACGCCTGCCGCGCGCCACGGAGATCACCGTGCAAGAAGCGAATCCTTCCCAGGTTCCGCAAAACCAGAGCCGCGGAGGCTGCCTGCCCCTGACGGCTGAAAAAGGCGTAGGCTTGATCGAGGACCTTCCGGGCCTCCTGAAGCTCTCCCAGGAACAGGAGTTTGCTGCCCATCAAGGCCCATCCGTTCGCCAGCTCTTGGTGCGCTCCAATTCGTTCGAAGAGCGTTTCCGCCTCCCGGTTCAGCCGCTCGGCCTCCGCGTGGTCGCCCTGCACCTGCCGCAGGACGGATTCGAGTTGGAGCATCCGTCCGACGTCCACCAGGTTGCCGGCCGCACGGTAGGCCTCTCGGGCGTCGGCCAGCAGGTCGTAGCGTGGAGTCCGGTCGCCGAAGAACTGCGCCAACACCAGACTCTCCTTGCAATGGACGACCTTGAGCTTCCGACGGGCGGCCTCCAACTGGGTGCAGGCTTCCTGCAAGGGTGCGATGGCGCCGCGATAATCCTTAGACTGCAGCAGGCTCACGCCTTCAATTCGGCGCGCCGCGGCCCGGTCGACGAAGGCATGAAGGAAGCGGGCCTGCGCCGTGGCTGCGCGCGCGAGACTCAGAGCTTCGGGATACGATTCTTTTTGAACGAGGACTTCGGCCTCTATCAGGTCGGCGCTGAGTCGATCGCTCGCGCGCAACGTTCTCGGGTCGGCGTTCCGAAGATCCTGCAGGACGTTGAGCGCGTCGTTCTTGCGATCCGTCTCACGGTCGTACAGGTTCAGCTCCGCGATCTTCAGCCGGAAGGGGGCTTGGTCTAGAGGGTACTCAGGGAGGAGCGCTTCATAGAGACGCCGGGCTTCTGTGCTCCGGCCGCTGAGCTCGTGGCAGAGCGCGGCGATCTCCGCGCGGTCGTGTGGCGCGGGTAGAAGCCCGCTCAGCTCCTGAGCCCGGCACGCAGCGCGCGCCGCATCCGCCGGATGTCCGGTCGTCCTCAGCTCCAGGGCCAGGGCCCTTGCCGGCAAGGGGGAGCGCGGCGCCAGGCGCACCGTCTCCGCGAAGAGCTGCGCCGCCTTCTCGTGATTCGCGCCATAGACGTGCCCGAGCCCCGCGAAGTAGCCCGGCCAGGCCTCCTGAGGGAGGTCCGCATAGATCGCCTCCACGGCCTTCCGGCCGTCGGCGCCAGGAAGCGGCAGGAGCAGCTCCCGGCGGACCCCGGCGGCGATCTCGCTGGAAAGCTGGAGGAGCCCGGGCACGGAGCCTGGCAGGACCTCCGAGAGCCAGCGCCCCCCCGACCTGTCGAGTACGAGGAACCGAACGATCAGTTGTTCATCCCCTCGCGCTTCGTACGAGCCGGAGATCAGATAGTCGACGTCGAGTCTCCGTTGATAGTCGGCGAGCCCTTCCCGCCCGGAGAGACGCAGGTCCAGCTCGGCGCGCGGAACGTCCCGGTGCGGGACGCTGCTCATCCTCCCGTCGATCGCCAGCAGATCGGTGATCATTTCGGGGAAGGCCGTACCCATCCAGGAGCTCTCCCCCGTCGCTGAGCGATCCTGGAACCGGAGGACGGCGAACGTCGCTCCCGCGCCGGCCGGCGACAAACGGTCGACCGGCTGCGTGAGGACGGAGAGATCGCGGGCTCCGCTCCGCAGGCGCCACGAAGCGAGGCCGAGAGCCACCCCAATCAGGAGCGCGATCCCGAGGACGAGATGAAAACGGCGTGGGAAGGCCGGACGCGGCTCCGAAGGGACCGGGAGGTCGGCTACCAGGGTGGGCATCTGGATGTCGGTCGCCACGGTGCCCTCATCCGGTGCGCCGGAGTGGCTCGTAGTGCCGAGGCGCGAGGCGATCTCCTCCAGCTCCCGCCGCACCTCGGCGGCCGAGCCGGGGCGCATCTCCGGGGTCTTCTCCAGGAGCCGGTCGATCAACTGCGAGAGCTGCCAGGGAACCTCCGGATTGAGCTTGTGCACCGGCGTCTGCCGGTGCAAGGCCAGGCGGGTCAGGGTGCTCACCGGGTTCTCCGCCTCGAAAGGCGAGGTGCCGGTCAAGGCTTCATACAGCAGCACACCCAGCGCGAAGAGGTCGGTGCTGGGGTCCACCGGCTCGCCGCGGGCCTGCTCCGGCGACATCGAGCGGCACGTGCCAAGGATCGAGTTGGCGGCCGTCAGCGAGCCCTCCTCGCTGTCCAGAAAGCACTTGGCGATGCCGAAGTCCAGGATTTTCGGTCCGCCGGAGGCGGAGATCAGGACGTTATCGGTTTTCAGATCGCGGTGGATGATCCCCTGGCGATGCGCCGTGTCCAGCCCCGCGACCAGCTCGCGCGCCAGCTCCAGGGCCGCGCGCACGTCCATGGGTCTCTCGCGGACCTGGTCGCGGAGGGTCGTCCCCTCCACGTACTCCATGACGATGTAATCGCTCCCCTCCTCCTCCAGGATGTCGTAGACCTGTACGATGGCGGAGTGGCTCAGCCGCGCGGCCAGCCGGGCCTCCCGGCGAAAGCGCTCGCGGCTCACGGGCGTGACCACCGCGCCGGGCCGGATGCGCTTGATCGCCACTCTCCGGTCGAGGCGAGAGTCATAGGCGAGGAACACCTCGCCCATACCTCCCACCCCGATGCGCTTCAGGGTCTGGTAGGGCCCGATCCGTCCGGGAGAGCTCTCCTGCCCCACGTCCAAGCTCGCTTCAGGAAACCAGGCCGAGCTCGCGGATGCGGCGGTGGAGAGCATCGCGCGAGACCATCAGGCATTCGACCATGAGATCGAGATCGCCTCCGCACTCGCGATGGCAGAGCACGATCTCCTCGACCTTGAGGTCACCCGCCTTGCGGATCGCCGGACAACGTTCGATCAGCACGTAGAGCGAAGGCCGCGAGATCCCCAGTTCCTCGGCCGCGCTCTTGAGGCTCCAGCGATGAGCGCGCAGCACGGTCAGCAGCTCCTCCTGAGAGATCTCCGCCGGCTTTCTCCGCCGGGCGGCGGCCGATCTGCCGGCCGGCCCAGGACCTGAGACAACACCGGAAACGGCTGGCGCGTCGGCCGGCGGCTCGACCGGCGCTTGGATCGGAAGGCCGCCGCCGAGGAGACTCTCGAACCCCGGGCTGGACTGGAGCTGTGGCAGGCCGCGGCTGCCGATGACCAACTGCCGGACCGCGTTGCGGAGCTGCCGCACATTGCCCGGCCAGTCGTACCGGGCCAGCCGCGCCACCAGAGCCGGCTTCATCCAGAGCAGGTGGGGCGAGTCCCGGTCGAGGATTTCCAATTCGCCGGTGGCGGCCAGCTCCTGGCGCAGGAAGTGGACCAGCAGGCGCCCGATGTCGTCGCGCCGCTCCCGCAGAGGCGGAAGCCGGATCGAGTACCCCGCGAGCCGGTGCAGGAGGGGCTCGCGGAACGTCCCCGCCTGGATCCGTTGCTCGAGGTCCGCGTCGGTGGCCCCGAGGACCCGCACGTCGACCCGCAGGGCGGACTGTGCACCCACCGATTGGATCTCGCCGGTCTCCAGCACGCGGAGGAGCGAGGCCTGCACCTCCTGTGGCGTCTCGCCGATCTCATCGAGAAAAAGAGTGCCCCCCTGGGCCTTCCGGAAATACCCGTCCTGGGCCTGCACCGCGCCCGTGTAGGCTCCGCGGGCTGCGCCGAACAGCTCCGAGGCAGCCAGCGACGGGGGAATGGCGCCCAGGTTGACGCTCACGAACGGACCGCGATGCCTGCGGCTGGCGGCATGGATCGCCTGCGCGACCAGCTCCTTGCCCGTTCCCGTCGCGCCCCGGATCAGGACCGGGACCGCGAGATCGGCGACGCGCTGGATCTCCGCGCGGACCTGGGCGATCGCCGAGCTCTCCCCGACCAGGCCATGGGGCTCGCAGACCGGGAGCCCGGGCGCAACGAAGAGGTGGAGCAACAGGACCACGCGGCCTGCCATCTCCAGCACGGTCCCCTCCTGGATCTCGGCCAGGGAGAGCACGCGGCTGCCGTCGACCGGCTCTCCATTCAGGGCGATCCGCGTGTGGCCTTCGTCCAGCCGAATCTCGATGCCGCCAGGGACGGGGAGGAAACGGATCGGTCGCCGGCTGAGATAGGGGTCGTTGAGCGGTGCCTGGGAGCCCGGCTGCTCGAAATCAGGCTCCAGGCGGCTGAGGCGGGCCTCCTGCCCTCGAACGATCGGGCCCAGATATGCCCGCGCCCCGACGCGAGGGGCCTGCGGGTGAAACAGGATGGTCAGCGTAGGGATCGGCTCGAAGGCGAGGTTGCCCTTGCCCCACAACACGTCCGTACCTGTGCGAGACAGGTCCAGCGTTGAGCCATCGAATCGCAGAAAGCTCATGAATGCGCCGTCGAGTGAACGCAGTCTATCATGAGCCGCTGAGTCGCCCGTTAGGACAATTGACGGAGTAGCTCCCGCGCCTCCATGAGATCGCGATTTTCGAGCCCTTTGTAAAGGGTCTGTTCGACCGCGGAGAGGAGGGGCAGCGCCTCCTCCGCGCGGCCCTGCACGGCGAGGAGGCGGCCCAGGCTGATCGCTGTGCGGAGCTCGAAGGCGCGCGCCTTCTGCTCGCGGGTGATCTCCAGAGCTTTCCGGAAGACCGCCTCGGCCGCCTGGGCCTCCCCGGACGCGTAAAGAAGCTCACCCTCCAGGCGGAGAAGCTCAGGATCGAACGTGACGTCGAGCTGGGTCTCCGACAATGCCAGGGCCTCGCGGACGACAGCCAATCCCTCGGCGATCCGGCCGGCCGCCAGATGAGCCTCGATCAGATAGGTGGCCCAGTAGCCCCGCATCAGGCGCGCCCCGGTGGCCGCATACAGGTCGAGACCGGTCTGGATCATCTCCGTCCCTTCCTCCAGATCACCGCGCAGGCAGAGCGCCCACCCTTTTCCGCAGTGTGCCAGGGCATAGAGAAAGGCGAACTCCTGCTCGCCCGCGAGCTGCATCAGCCGTTCGGACACGTCCTCCAGCAGCCGTGGGTCCTGCAACCGCAGATCGCGCCACTGGCTCATCTCTGAGAG
>DASPJI010000568.1:0-2188 GCA_035628695.1 Thermoanaerobaculia bacterium
AGCTGCCGAAGTTCCGCGAGGAGGTGCGGCAGCTCGAGCTGGAGCTCGACAAGCTCCTGCGCATCCTGCCGGCCCGCCGCAACACCCCGGACCTGCTGCGCCGCATCCGCACGCTGGCCGAGCAGGGGGATTTCGCGCTCAAGCGCTTCACGCCGGGCCAGCTCTCCGACCAGGAGTTCTACAGCCAGTGGCCCATCGCGATCAGCATCGAGGGGACCTATCACAACCTCGCGCTGTTCTTCGACAAGATCAGCCGCTTCTCGCGGATCATCAACGTCGAGAACCTGGAGGTCGGGGCGATCGCCAGGCCCGGCAACCCGCACACGATCGCGGCGAGCTTCAGCGCCAAGACGTTCGTCTACAAGGAGCCCGAGCCGGAGGAGGAGACGGAGACGGCCACGGGCCCGGCCGGCGCCCGCAAGGCGGCCGGCAAGGCCGCGGCGGCGCAGAACGCCAGGACCGGCTCCGCAGGAGGTGAGGAATGATCCGTTCTCTGCACGTGCTGGGCCTCGTGGCCCTGCTGCTGCTGCCGGCCGGCCTGGCGACGTCGCAGGAGGGCCAGCAGCAGCCCGCGCCGCCGGCCGAAGGGGCTCCGGAGACGGGGCCCGACCTCGGCAACATCGACGAGATCCTCGAGGGGGAGGAGGAGGTCCTCTCCGGCTCCTCTTTCTCCTATGACCCGGGCAACCGCCGCGACCCGTTCAAGTCGCTGCTCGCCGGGCCGGACCGCCAGGAGGTCCGCGGCCCCCGTCCCGAAGGGATCCCGGGGCTGATGATCGACGAGATCGACCTCACCGGCATCTTCCGCACCTCCAGGGGTTTCGTCGCCCAGGTGAGCGCCGGCAATCAGAAGCGCAGCTTCCTGCTCAAGGAGGGGGACCAGCTCTACGACGGCGATGTGGTGAGCATCAATCGCAACGAGGTGGTCTTCAAGCAAATCGTTCAGGACCCGACGGCGTTGAAGCCGTTCCGGGAAGTCGTCAAGAGCCTGGGCCCGTCATGAGCGGGCATTGGATGTTTTCAGGTCCCGAGAGGGAGGCCTCAGCCATGGGAGAAGTGGTCATTAGAAGACAGGGCGCCGGATGGCCGCGGCGGACCGCGGCGGCGGCGCTGCTTGCGGCCCTGGTGATCGGTTGTACGTCCTCGAAGCCCGCGCGGGTGGTCGAGGCGACGCCGGAGACGGAGGCCGCGTCCACCGCGTCGGCGGCGGCGAGGACGGCCCCGGCCGCGACGGAGATCCGCTCGCTGGATCTGCGCGAAGGGGCGCCGGAGGTCTATATCGACCTCGAGGCGAACGGGCCGCTGGTGTGGACGAGCTACCGCAACGCCGACGGCCGCGTGATCGTCGAGCTGCCCAACGCCGTCCCGGCGGACGCGGTGGCCGATCTGGCTCCCGAAGAGGGGCTGGTCTCGTCGCTCAAGGTCGAGCGGGCCGAGGAGGGGAGCCGTCCCCTCACCCGGCTGTTCATCGCCGCGCGGCAGGACGTGGAGCACTCGGTGACCGCCGACGGGCCGAAGCTCCGCATCCAGCTCATGCCGACCGGCGAGATGGCCGAGGAGGCCGAGTCCCGCATCGCCTTCGAGCCGGTCGCGCCGGCGGCCCCGGCCGCCGAGCCGGCCGCGCCGGCGATGGAGCCGGCGCCGGGTGAGGAGGTCCGGGCCGAGTCCCGCGCCGCCTCCGGCACGCCGGACGAGCCCTCGGTGGCCCCGGCCCCCGCCGGCGCCACGGCGACCCGCCTCGACCGCGTCGAGGTGCTGGAGTCCGCCGGCACCTCGGTGGTCCGCATCGCGGGCGACGGCGAGTTCCCGTACTCGACCTTCATCCTCACCGAGCCCACCCGCTTCGTCATCGACCTGGCGGGGGTGATCAACCGCAGCGCGCCGTCGACCATCCAGGTGCCCGGCGGGCAGGTGGAGCGGGTGCGGGTGGCGCAGTACAAGCCGCTGCCGAAGCCGGTCGCCCGCGTCGTCTTCGATCTCAAGAGCTCGGTGGTGCCGGTGATCGAGCGGACCGCGGACGCCCTGGTGGTGAGCTTCCCGGCTTCCGGCGACGGCACGATCGAGAGCGCCGGCGAGAGCCAGGCGGCCCTCGAGCCCGCCGGCACGTCGGACCTGGCGCTCCGCCCGTCGGGGCCGGCGGCCGCCGTCGCCTCCGCCCAGCCCCGGCGCGAGCCGGCGATCGAGGTGG
>DASPJI010000569.1:0-3658 GCA_035628695.1 Thermoanaerobaculia bacterium
GTCCGGCGACCAGCGGGCCAGCTTGTCGTGGTAGCGCGAGCTGCGGGTGAGGTTGCGCGTCACCCCCTTCTCGATGGGCGCGGTGAAGACGTCCCCGCGGGCGACGAACAGGGCCCGCTCCCCCTTGGGCGAGAGCGAGGAGCCCTCGATCTGGTTCGCCGCCGAGACCTGCGACGGCCGGTTCCCCAGCCCGTCGCCGGGGACGTGGATGCGCAGCGCCTGCGACTGCCCCGAGCGGATGTCGAGCACCGCCAGCTCGCCTTCCATTTCATAGACGATGCGGCCGGTCTCGTCGGCGCTCGGCCAGCGGACGTCGCCGCGGGTGCTGCGGGTGAGTTGCCGCGTGTCGCCGCTCTTCGGGTCGTACGCATAGAGGTTGAGCGTGCCCGTGCGGTCCGAGTTGAAGTAGACCGTGTCGCCGATCCACATCGGATCGCGGTCCGTGCGAGGGTTGCTCGTGATGTTCTTCGCGTCGTGGCTGGCGAGGTCGAAGATCCAGAGGTCCTGAGCCCAGCCCCCCTGATAGCGCTTCCAGGTCCGGAAGTCACGGGCCATGGGGGTGTAGACCATGCGCTTGCCGTCCGGCGAGAACTCCCCCGCGCCGGACTGCGGCATGGGGAGGGGCTCGCCGAGGCCGCCGGCCACCGGCACGGTGTAGAGCCGGCTGTCCGACAGGTCCCAGCCGTCGCGCAGGGAACGGAACAGGACCTCCTGGCCGTCACGGGTCCAGCCGTAGACCTGGTTGTCGTAGCCCCAGCGCGGCGGGAAGGGTCCGCGCGCGGGATAGAAGGTGAGCTGCTTCGGCACGCCGCCGGTGGCCGGGACGACGTAGACCTGCTCGTCGCCGTCGTACTGGCCGGTGAAGGCGATCGACTGGCCGTCGGGGGAGAACTTGGCGAACATCTCGAGCCCCGGGTGCGCGGTGAGGCGCGTCGCGGTGCCGCCCGCGACCGGGGCGGTCCACAGGTCCCCCGCGTAGGTGAACACCACCCGGTCACCGTGGATGTCCGGGAAGCGGAGTAGCTTGGTCTGTGCGGAAGCCGCACCGGCGCCCGCAAGCGCGACGGCGGCCAGCGCGGGGAGGACGAGCTTGAATCGACGGAACATGGCGGCTCCTGAAAGTTGCAGAAAATGACAAACCCCGGCGCGCGGGCAACACGCCGGCGGCGCCTGGGACCAGATCTCGGCTGAGGAGGATACGGCGAAAAGGGGTGGAGGTTGCAGGAACGGAACGGGGGGCGTCGCCGCCCCCCGTCGTCTCAGGTCACTGACAGGTCACTGTCAGGTCAGCAAGGGCTGCCGGCGACTAGAAGTCGTAGCGTAGCGCGAGCTGGAGGGTGCGGGGGTTGCCGATCCAGGAGTTCTCGCCGGCGAAGCCGGCGGCCGGAGTCTGGGCGGTGCCCCACACGGTGCGGGTGGTGAAGGGGTTCGTGCGGTCGGTGCAGTTGAAGCACTCGGCGAACAGCGTCAGCTCGCCGGGACCCAGGTCGAAGCCCTTGGACAGCCGCATGTCGAGCGTCCAGAAATCGGGCTGACGGAAGCTGTTGCGGTCGAAGTGCTCGCCGCCCACCGTCGGCCGGTCGGTCTCGCGGACGCCGTCGTTGTTGAAGTCGGAGTTGGTGGTGGCGGTGAAGGGCTGGCCGGTCGAGTAGCGGAACGAGCCGGAGAGCCCGAGGCCCCACCACGGCGTGTCCCACAGGCCGTTGAGCACGCCCTTCCAGCGCTGGTCGCGGTTGGAGTAGCCCCAGTTGAGGTCGAGGTTGTTGAAGTCCTCGGACTGGATGCCCGCGAAGTTGCGCTCGTTGGAGTCGTGATCCTTGTCCTCGGACCAGGTGACGGCGCCGTAGAGGCTGAAGTTGTCGGCGTAGCGCCGCTGCAGGGTGGCGGTGACCGCGGTGTACTCCGACTCGGCGTCGGAGACGTTCATGATGACGCGGTCGTAGCCGGAGAGCGGCCGGGTGTTGGAGTACCGCGGCAGGCCGTTGGGGGTCGGCGGGTTGGCCGGATCGTAGACGCGGTTGATGTCGGTCAGGCGCTGGAGCTGCTTGCCCTCGGCATAGGTGAAGTCGAGGCCGAAGGAGGCGAGCCGGAAGATCTCCCGCTCGATGCCCAGCGTCGCGCGGTCGGTGTAGGGGTTCTCGAAGTCCGGATCTACGGTGTAGACGCCGGGGGCGGCGAGGCGGGTGAGGCGGCCCAGGTCGATGCGCTCGATGCCCTCCGGGCTCCAGCCTGGTCCCCAGGCCGGCGACGGCGTGTCGGCCGGCCCGTTGGTGATGTTGCCGTTCGCGTCACGCCGGACGGTGAGCTGGGTCCCGCGGATGCCGTTCGAGGTGAAGGTCTGCGCCCAGAGGAGCGCCGGCGTCCGGCTCCAGTAGCGTCCGGCGGAGAAGCGGACCGCCGTCTTCTCGTCCGGCGCCCAGGAGATGCCGAGGCGGGGTGAGATCTGGTTGTCCGAGTCGGGGATCTGCGCGGTCAACCGCAGCCGGCCGGCGGCCGTGTCCACGTCGTTCGGGTTGAGGATCGCAAAGTCCGGGTTGTCCAGCCGCTCCCAGCGCACGCCGGCCGAGATGGTCAGGTTGGGACGCACGAACCACTGGTCCTGCAGGAACAGCGCGGTCTCCTCCTGTGCGAAGTCGGACCGCCCCGCCTCCGAGGAGGTGAGGCCGTTCAGGCCGCCGAACTGCCGGTACTCCGTCCAGCGGCCGGCCAGCAGGTCCGCCTCGTTGTTGAAGATGAAGACGCCGCGCCAGTTGCCGCGGAAGACCTGGTCGACGCTGGTGTCGTTGTACTCGAAGCCGGCCTTGAGGAAGTGGCGGCCCAGCGAGTAGCTCAGGGTGTCGGCGATCGCCCGGCGGTCGGTCGTCGTCTCGATGGGGAGGAAGGCCACCTCGCCGTAGCGGGCGCTGATCGAGCCCAGGGTGACCTGGATCTCCGGCAGGTTGAGCCCCTTGTCGTTGCGGGGCATGTCCTCGGTGATGTAGTTGATGTTGAGGTCGTTCAGCAGGTTGGCGCCCCACTGGCTGGAGTAGGAGGCGACCCAGGAGTCGCTGTTCAGCCCCTCGAGGCCGTTGAAGCTCGCCGTCCGGGTGTTGGAGGTCGAGGTGCCGTTGATCCCCTCGTACTCGGTGAAGTTGCCGCGCAGCATGAAGCGGTGCGACGGGCTCGCCTGGAAGTCGAGGCGGCCGAAGAGCACCGAGCCGTCCTGAGTCGAGGAATAGGTGTCGGGCGAGGCGAGCACCGGGTAGCGGCCGAAGATGTCCTGGTCGAGGAGGAGCGGGTCGATCGGCACCGAGACGCTCTGGTCCTGGTTGTCATAGGAGAGGAAGTAGAACAGCCGGTCCTGGAGGATCGGGCCGCCGATCGAGGCGCCGTACTGCTGCTTCTCCTGCTCGGCCGGCTCGGTGCCGTTGGGGAAGTCGGAGATCAGGTCCTGCGGCTGGTCGTAGTAGAAGGCCGAGCCGTGCAGGTTGTTGGTGCCGCTCTTGGTGATGACATTAACGAAGCCGCCGCCCGAGCGCCCGAATTCCACCGAGGCGCCGTTGGTGATGACGGTGAACTCCTTGATCGACTCCTGGGAGATGGAGAGCGGCGCCCGGCCCTCGGCCGTGCCCACCGTGCCGCCGAAGAAGGCGTTGTTGAAGTCCACGCCGTCGATGGT
>DASPJI010000570.1:0-7301 GCA_035628695.1 Thermoanaerobaculia bacterium
GACCCGCGCTCGGCCGTGGTCGACCTGCCGCTGGTCCAGACGGTGGGGGACCGGCTCGTCCGGGTCGTGGCCTGGTACGACAACGAATGGGGGTACGCCCACCGGCTGGCGGACCTGTTGGAGATCCTGGCAACTTCGTAGCGTGCAACTGGAAGGAAGGGAGCGAATTCACATGCCGAACCTCATCACCCTCGACGATCTCGATCTCGGGAGCCTGCGCGGCAAGCGCGTCTTCGTCCGCGTCGATTTCAACGTCCCGCTGTCGGCCGACCACGAGGTGCTGGACGCCACCCGCATCGAGGAGGCGCTCCCCACCATCCGCGAGCTGACCGGCGCCGGCGCCCGCGTCCTCCTCGCCTCTCACGCCGGGCGGCCCAAAGGGGAGCGCGATCCGCGCTACAGCCTGCGGCCGGTGGCGGTCAAGCTCGCCGACCTGCTGGACCAGGGGGTCCGCTTCGCCCCCGACTGCGTCGGCCCCGAGGTCGAGAAGCTGGCCGCCGAGATGGACCCGGGCGAGGTCATGCTGCTCGAGAACCTGCGCTTCCACGCCGGCGAGACCAAGAACGCCCCGGCCTTCGCCGGCCAGCTCGCCGCCCTGGCCGAGGTCTTCGTCGACGACGCCTTCGGCAGCGCCCACCGCGCCCACGCCTCGGTGGTCGGGGTGGCCGAGCGTCTGCCGGAGAAGGCCGCCGGCCGCCTGATGGCGCGCGAGGTGGAGGCGCTTGGGAAGCTGCTCGGTGAGCCGGAGCGCCCCTTCGCCGCCCTCCTCGGAGGGGCCAAGATCGAGGGCAAGATCGATACCCTGGAGAACCTGCTCCCCCGGCTCGACATCCTGCTTCTGGGCGGCGGCATGGCCAACACCTTCCTGGCGGCCCAGGGGCACGACATGGCCGGCTCCCTCTTCGAATCCGACCGGCTGGACATGGCACGCGACATCCTGGAGCGGGCGCGGAGCCGCGGCGCCGAGGTGCTGCTGCCCGTCGACGTGGTGGTCGCCGAGACGCTGGACGAACCGGCGTGGGTGCGCACCGTGCGCGCCGACCAGGTCCCGGCGGGCGCCAAGGCGCTGGACGTCGGCCCCGAGACCCGCAAGGCCTTTGCCAAGGCCATCGGCCGCGCCAAGACGCTGTTCTGGAACGGTCCGCTGGGTGTCTTCGAGAAGCCGCCGTTCGACGAGGGGACCAACGAGGTGGCGCGGGCCCTGGCGAGCTTCTCGGGCTACTCGGTGATCGGCGGCGGCGAGACGGTGGCCGCGGCGAACCGCGCCGGGGTGAGCGAGCAGATCGGCCACGTTTCCACCGGCGGCGGCGCGTCGCTCGAGTTCCTCGCCGGCAAGACCCTGCCCGGCGTCGAGATCCTGGAGCGCGGCCGGTGAGCGCCGATCCGAATACCCGAGGGCTCATCGCCGCGAACTGGAAGATGCACCTCCTGCGCGCCGACGCGGAGCGGTTCTGCCAGGCCCTCCTGGCGGGGCTCCCGGCCGCGGGGCCAAGGGTGGTGGTCTTCCCGTCCTTTCCCCTGATCCCCACGGTCGCCGGCGCGCTGGCCGGCAGCCCGGTGGGGCAGCCGGTAGGGGTAGGAGGGCAGGACCTCCACCCCGAGGACAAGGGGGCGCACACCGGCGACGTCTCCGGCGCGCAGCTCGCCGACGCCGGCTGCACCTGGGCACTCTGCGGCCACAGCGAGCGGCGGCGCGACCATGGCGAGGGGGACGAGTTGGTGGGGAGCAAGGCCGCGGCCGCCGTCCGCCACGGCCTCGCACCCATGATCTGCGTCGGCGAGACGCGGGACGAGCGCCGCGCCGGCCGCACCTTCGAGGTGCTGGAGCGCCAGATCCGGGCCGCGCTCGCTCCCCTGGCGGCCCTGCCGGCGGAGGGGCGCTTCGCCCTGGCCTACGAGCCGGTCTGGGCCATCGGCACGGGCGAGACGGCGACGCCGGAGATCGCCCAGGAGGCGCACCGGCACTTGCGCGGCCTCTTGGCGGAGATCCGCGGCGAGGAGGAGGCCGCCGGGCTGTCCATCCTCTATGGCGGGTCCGTGACGGCCGACAACGCGGCCGGTCTGAGCGCCCAGCCGGACATCGACGGCTTCCTGGTGGGCGGGGCGAGTCTTGACCCGGAGAAATTCCTGAGTATCATTCGTGGTTCCTTCTGACGGGCCACGAAGCGCCCGTCCGTTCCGGAGGTTTCGACCGTGATCTACCTGCTGTACACCGTGCACGTCCTCGTGTGCGTCTTCCTCATCCTGGTGGTCCTGCTGCAGCAGGGCAAGGGCGCGGACCTTTCGGTCTTCGGCGGCGGCAGCACGCAGACCGCCTTCGGCGCCCGGGGCGCGACGACGCTCCTGCACAAGCTCACGGTGGCCTCCTTCGTGATCTTCGTCCTCACCACGGTGGGGATTACGATCCTGCAGTCCGGGCCGGGCACCAGCTCGGTCATGAGACAGGTGGCGGCGGAGGCTTCGCAGCCGGCTCCGGCGCCGGCTCCGTCGGCTCCTGCACCCGCAGGGCCGGCTCAGCCGGCGAACCCTCCAGCCCAGTAGGGCGGCGGCCGGCCCGGCCCGAGACATCGGGAGCCGGGCCTGCTACAATGTTCTTTGCGTGCCGAAGTGGCGGAATTGGTAGACGCGCACGTTTGAGGGGCGTGTGGGGCAACCCGTACCGGTTCGAGTCCGGTCTTCGGCACCATTCCCTCCCGTTCAGATCCTCCCGGATCTGATTCCCGACCTGATCACCATCTCTGCTCTCCTTGCAGGCCGTGCTTTGCCCTGGCCGCTTGCCTCGGCCGTTATCTCGGCCGTTATCTCGGCCGGAAATCACTCTTGATTTCCTTCGCCGTTGGTGACAACATGCGCCAAATTCTCGTCGAAGGGTAAGTAGTCCGGCTGCTGCGCGAGTCGGTTCGTGGTCTCACACGAGCGGCTCTCAACGGCACCTCCTGCGTGGATCCGAGCGGCCCCGAGTCCGTCGAGGGGTGCGCGTTTTATTCAGAAAGGAGTAGCAGCAGATGGCTCAGCAAGGTACGGTCAAGTGGTTCAACAACGCCAAGGGCTATGGCTTCATCCAGTCCGAGGTGGGTGGGGAGGACATCTTCGTCCACCATACCGCGATCGTGGCCGAGGGGTTCAGGACGCTGAACCAGGGCGAGCAGGTGAACTTCGAAATCGCCGAAGGCCCCAAGGGTCTGCAGGCGCGCAACGTCACGCGCGGCTGACGCGGCCCCCCTCTCGTCCGGCCGAGCGCTACTCCAGGGATCTGCGATGCCGTGGAACGCCCTGCCACCGGGGCGGGGCGTTCCCGCTTCAGCCGTCCTCAGCCGGCAGTGGCTTTCTGGATCACCACCGCTTCCATCGGCACGTCGTCGTGCATCCCCCGGCGGCCGGTCTTCACCTGGGCGATCTGGTCGACGATGTCCATCCCCTCGACGACCTTGCCGAAGACGGCGTAGCCCCAGCCCTGGGCGTTCTTGCCCGAGTGGTTCAGGAAGTCGTTGTCCTTCAGGTTGATGAAGAACTGGGCCGAGGCGCTGTGCGGGTCGCTGGTGCGCGCCATGGCGATGCTGCCGCGGCCGTTCTTGAGCCCGTTGTCGGCCTCGTTCTGGATCGACGCCTGGGTCGGCTTCTGCGACATGCTCTCGGTGAAGCCGCCCCCCTGGATCATGAAGCCGGGGATGACGCGGTGGAAAATGGTGCCGTCGAAGTGGCCGGCCTTGACGTAGCGGAGGAAGTTCTCCACCGTCTGGGGGGCCTTTTCGGAGTCCAGCTCGAGGACGATCCGCCCCTTGCTGGTGTCCAGGGTGACGCGA
Source organism: Thermoanaerobaculia bacterium (assembly GCA_035628695.1). Classification (GTDB taxonomy): domain Bacteria; phylum Acidobacteriota; class Thermoanaerobaculia; order Multivoradales; family UBA5704; genus DASPJI01. Next base: position 3,804 of record DASPJI010000570.1, read on the forward strand.
GATTCAGAGTTCGTGCTCATGCAGGCATCTCCTTTCCGTTCGGTCGCGGATGGTAGCACTCCGGCAGGGGTGGTGCTCGCCGGCGGCGCGTCCAGCCGCATGGGTCTGGACAAGGCGCTTCTGGAGGAGTCCGGCGAGAGCCTGGCGCGGCGGGCGGCCGGGCGGCTGGCCGGGGTCTGCCCGGAGGTGATGGTCGCCGACGGCGGGCGCGGCCTCGTCCCCGGGCTAGGGTCGGTGGCGGACGGCCCCGGAAAGGGGCCGGCCGCCGGCATCCTCGGCGCCGCCGCCATCCATCCCGGCCGGCCGCTGCTCGTCCTCGCCTGCGACCTGCCGGCGGTGCCGCCTTCCCTGCTGGCGGAGATCGCCGCCTCCCCCGGAGACCTGGTGCTCCCCCGGTGGGAAGGCAGGGCCGAGCCGCTCTGCGCCCTTTACGGTCCCGCCGCCCTGGCCGCCCTGGCCGGGCAGGTGGCCCACGGCCGCTTCGCCCTTCACGAGCTTGCGGGTCTCGAGGGGCTGGCGGTGCGCTGGCTGGACGAGGAGCGGCTCACCGTCCATGGGAGGCCGGCGGCGATGTTCCTCAACCTCAACACGCCGGAGGACCTGGAGCGCTGGCGTGCCCTACGAGCTCTGGACGGAGTCTGAGACGCCGCCGCAGCTCGGGCAGGGGCAGATCTGGCGCAGGAAGTCGTAGCGATAGATGCCGGTGCCGTGGCCGTCGGAGAAGGCGATGGAGATCGCGTAGTTGCCCACCGGCTTGATCGACTCGGCGCTGACCGGCTTGGTCGGGGGGTGGTAGCGGATCTTGAGCCCGGTGTGCCCCTGGCAGCCGGCGCAGGGGCACCAGCCGCGCAGGTAATCGTAGCCGTATTCGGCGGAGTGGCCGTCGCTCCAGGTCAGGCGCATGCGCCCCTCCTCGGGCAAGCGGCGGACCTCGGTGAGGGCAGGCGCCACCATGGTTCGTTCCTTTCGTAGAGACGCGAGCACCCGGTCCGGGAAGGGCCGGTCTCGTGATACAACGCGAAAAGCCGGGGCCGGCCTTCCGGACCGCCCGGCCTCCAAGGAGACATCATGCGCATCATGCAAAAGACGCTCTTCATCCTACTCTCTCTTTTGCCCGCGAGCCTCCTGGCTCAAGGGCCTGTCCAGCGCTTCGAGCTCACGCCGTTCGTGGGATACCGGTTGAACACCGACTTCGAAGCCGTCTCCGGCGACTTCTTCGACGCCGACGTTGAGATCGAGGAGGGCGCCACCTACGGCGTGATCCTCGACATCCCTCTCGGCGAGAGCGGGTGGAAGCTGGAGCTTCTGGCCAACCGTCAGGAGAGCACCCTGATCGTCGACGAGGGCCTGCTCGCGCCGACCCTCGAGCTGGGGGACATCGACCTGGGGATCTACCACGCCGGGCTGCTCTATCAGTGGCAGGCCGGCGGCCAGGTGGAGCCGTTCATCGTCTTCTCCGGCGGCATCACCCGGCTCGATCCCGACTTCATCGGGGTGTCGGCGGAGAACCGCCTGTCGGGGAGCTTCGGCGGCGGCATCAAGGTCTTCTTCTCCGACAATGTCGGCCTGAGGCTGGAGGGGCGCGGCTACTGGACCGACATCGACGACGCCGAGCTCAGCGAGCGCTGGGACGCCGACGACGCCCTGTTCCAGGGCGAGGCCAGCGCCGGCCTGATCTTCGCCTTCTGATTCAGGAAGCCCGGGGCCAGACCCGGTTGCGTCCGCCGTCCTTGGCTTCATAGAGGGAGCGGTCGGCCGCGGCGATCAGGTCCCGGGCGCTCCCGCCGCCTGTCGCGCGGCAATCCTCTAAAGACGCGAGCCCGATGGAGAGGGTGGCCCGGATGACGGCGCCACCCTCCGCCGTCACCGCCGCCTCCTGGACCCGGCGCCGGATCTTCTCGGCCACGGTCCAGGCGCCCTCCAAGACGGTCTCGGGCAGCACCAGCAGGAACTCCTCCCCGCCATAGCGCCCTACGGCGTCGGTGCCGCGCAGCTCGCCGGCGATGACCTGGGCGGTCCGCCGGAGCAGGGCGTCCCCCGCCAGGTGGCCATGGCGGTCGTTGACCTGCTTGAAGTGGTCGAGGTCGGCGATCGCGACGGCTAGCGGGCGGCCGTAGCGCAGGGCCCGCTCCAGCTCCCGGTCGAGCCGCTCGAGGACGGCCTCCCGGCGCAGCAGGCCGGTGAGCCCCTCGTAGGTCGCCGACCGGGCGAGCCGCGCGTTCTCGAGCAACGTGGCCATGTGGCGCGCGACCAGGAAGGCGGCCGGGTAGCAGACCAGGGCCAGGGGCTCGAGGGTGGAGAGCCAGCCGGGCGGCTCTACGTCCAGCGACCGGAGCAGCAGGTCCGCGAGCACGAAGAGGACCCAGGGCATGGCGCCGGCCAGGACGATCCCGGCCTGGAGACGGCCGCGCAGCTCCGGATGCCACAGCGCCCGCGCCGCCAGGATGCCGCAGACGGCCACGGCCCAGAGCCGGACCCCCGAGTCGACGAGCAGCGCCTCCAACCTGCCGGGGTCCGTCCCCAGGCCTGCGGCCTCGGCGAGGCACAGGAGGCCGGCCGCCGCGCCGAACGCGGTCCCGGCCGCGTAATAGGCGGGCACCACCCAGGGGCGGCGGCGCAGCCAGGCCGGCCGGTCGGGAATGAGCGACACGAGGTGGAGCTCGAACGCGATCTGCAGGCCGGTCAACAGGTCATACCCCGCCCGGGCCGCCGCGAGCAGCCCGGGATCGCCGATGGCCTCCAAGGGAAGGGAGAGCTCCAGGGCCACCGCGGACGTCAGGCCGAGGAGCAGCCGGCTCCGCACGTCCTCGAAGCCCTGGCCGAGGGAGAGCAGCGCGATCCCCAGGTAACAGAGCACCGCGAACGCCCGGACGCCAAAGGGCCCCCAATCCGGCACGACCCCGGGCACCACCCGCAGGTCCAGCACCCGGCTCCCTCTCTCCACTCGAAAGGTGACCGGCCGTTCCCGACGGAATCCCTCCGCCACCTCCTCGTACCCGGCGATCTGAACCAGTCTCCGGCCGCCGACCGCGACGATCCGGTCCCCTGGCCGGAGCCCGGCCCGATCCCCCGGCAGCCCGGGAGTCACCGAAGCCACCCGCACCCCGTCCGGGCCATCCTCGGGCACGAAGCCGACCCGCCGCGCCGTGGCCTGGGCGGTCTCCAGCCCTTGGAGAGCCAGAAGGCACACCACTCCCACGACAAGAATTCCGCCCAAGGCGACGCGATCGGCACGCACTGAAGCTCTCTGAACCTTTCCTTCAGAGAATTGTATCCCGATCCGGACCCGGTCGTCTCTCGTGGGCGGGGGCCAAGCCCCGCGACGCCTGAGACAGGCACGGCCGCGCCTGCGATTGGCACGGCGCGGCCCGCGACCGGCACGGTGCGGCCGATGACAGGCCGCGCGGCGCCGGTCAGCGGCGCCACGCGGCCTGCGGCAGGCGCCGCTCGGCCTGTCACCGGCCGGGCTCTGCCTGTGGCAGGCATGGCGACGCCACG
>DASPJI010000571.1:0-6860 GCA_035628695.1 Thermoanaerobaculia bacterium
AGGGTGGGAGGGCTTGCCGAGGGCGGTCGAGGGGGCCATCCTTTATCTGCGGGGCGCCATGGAAGCCGCCTATCCGTTGGGCGGCGGGCACGGCCCCGTGAATCACCTGTACCAGTTGTTCTGAGACTGGGAGGGGTTGGAGGGAGAGAGATGACCGACATGCTCGACCTGCTCGTGGTGGGGGCCGGGCCCACCGGGATCGCCATCGGCGCCGAGGCGCGGCGCGAGGGGCTGGACGTCCTGGTGGTGGACCGCGGTCCGCTGACCGCCGCGATCCAGGGCTATCCCACGTTCATGGAGTTCTTCACCACCCGGGAGCGGCTGGAGATCGCCGACATCCCGTTCACCATCCCGGACGCCAAGCCGACCCGCCGCCAGGCCCTGAGCTACTATCGCGGCGTCGTGGAGCGCTACAAGATCCCCCTCGCCCAGTACGAGGAGGTGCTGGACGTCCGTCCGGAGGATGCAGGGGACGGCGGCTTCGTCGTCCGGTCGGCCAACCCGGGAGAGACGGAGCCGCGGCGGACGCGGCGGGCGCGGGCGGTGGCGATCGCCACCGGCTACTTCGGCAATCCCGTGAAGCTGGGCGTCCCGGGCGAGGACCTCCCCTGGGTGCACAGCTACTACCGGGAGCCCTACCCGTACTACGGCCTGGACGTGGTCGTCGTCGGCGCGGGCAACACCGCCGCCGAGGCCGCGCTCGAGCTCTGGCGCGCCGGCGTGCGCGTCACCCTGGTGCACCGCGGCTCCGGGCTCAAGACGGGCGTGAAGTACTGGCTCAAGCCCGATGTGGAGAACCGGATCGAGGAGGGCTCCATCGCCGCCCGCTTCCACTCGGTGGTGCGGGCCTTCCGCGGCAACGGCGGAGAGACCGGGGGAACCGTGGAGATCCAGACGCCGGGCGGCATCGAGGAGCTGCCCGCCCAGGCCGCCTTCGTGCTCGTCGGCTACACGCCGGACGCCGCCTTCGAGCGGCGCTGCGGCGTGGAGCTGGATCCGGAGAGCCTGGTGCCGGTCTTCGATCCGGAGACCTGCGAGTCCAACGTGCCCGGCCTCTACGTCGCCGGCACCCTGCAGGCGGGCCGCCAGACCAACCTGATCTTCATCGAGAACTCCAGGGACCACGGCCCGCGCATCGTGCAGCACCTCAAGAAGAGGCTCGGGAGGTAGGATGAAGAGTACGCCGCCGTCCGTATTAGGGGACGAAAGAAGCAGGTTCTCCCCTTGGATGGCGGCGGTATTGCCCTTGCAGAAAGCGCTTGGAAGCATTTCTCCGAAACGGGAGGTCACGATGAGAGAGTCGTTGATTCGCTTCGTCGTCGTTGGCTGTGCGTTCCTGGCGCTCGCGGCATCGCCCGCGATAGGGCAGACGGCGGGGCAGCCGAAGGCCGCGGAGCCGCCGCCCAGTCTGTTCGACGACGTGGTCGACGTGCGCGTCGTCAACATCGAGGCGGTGGTCACGGACAAGAAGGGTGAGCGGGTGAAGGGGCTCGGCCCCGCCGATTTCAGTCTGATGGTGGACGGCAAGGAGGTGCCGGTCCAGTACTTCACCGAGATCCAGGACCGGCAGGCGGTCGCACCGCCCGCGGGCGGCGAAGTGTCGGGCCTGCCGAGCCTCGATCCCGGCGGCGCGGTGGCGACCAGCTACCTGGTCTTCATCGATGAATTCTTTTCGGTCCCGGTGGACCGCGACGTGGTGCTGCGCTCGCTTAAGGCACAGCTCTTCCGTCTCGGCCCCGAGGACAGCATGGCCGTGGTCGCCTTCGACGGCCGCCGCGTCAGCCTCCTGAGCCGCTGGACCGGGTCGCAGAAGGCCCTGGCCCAGGCGCTGGACCAGGCGATCGGGCGCAACGGGCAGGGGCTGCAACGGCTGGCCGAGCTGAACAGCTTCACGACCCTGCGCCAGACGCTGATGGACGGCACGGGCCGCCAGGAGCGTCTCAGCCTGGAGGAGCTCGACTACGCCAGCAGTCTGGCCGAGCAGCTCGAGCGGTCGGTCGCGGCGGCGGCGAACGCCATGCGCGGCGCCGCCAGCCCGCCCGGGCGCAAGGTGATGCTGCTGCTGACGGGAGGGTGGCCGTTCTCCGTCGCCCAGTACGTGGTCCGGGACCGGATGCGCCAGCCCGTCAACCGCGACCTGCCCACCGGAGAGGAGCTGTACGGGGGCCTCGTGGACACCGCCAACCGGCTCGGGTACACCATCTATCCCGTGGACGTGAAGGGGATCCAGGGCTCTGGCGTGAGCGCCCGCTCCAACAGTTTCCCCGTTCCGGAGGACTACATCCGGGAGCAGGAAATCCATACCGCTCTCCAGCACGTAGCTCTGGAGACGGGTGGACGGGCGCTGCTCGACGCGGATCGCGCCGCCAGCCTCGAGCGGGCCGAAAGCGATACCCGCTCCTACTACTGGCTGGGCTTCACGCCGGAGTGGAAGGGGAACGACCAGCGGCACGACATCCGGCTCCGGGTGCTGCGTCCGGGCCTCGAGGTGCGGTCGCGGGAGAGCTTCCTCGACCTGTCGCGCAAGGCCGAGGTGGGGCTGCAGGTGGAGAGCTCGATGCTCTTCGGTCCGCCCCCGGGATCGCCGCGGATGATGGTCAAGCTGGAGGAGCCGGTGCGCAGGGGACGGAGCGAGATGGAGCTGCCGGTGACGCTCGGCATCCCGGTGGCCGGCTTCACGCCGCTGCAGGTGGACGGGCGCTACGTGGCCGACCTCGTGCTCCACGTCTTCGCCCTGGACGACCAGGGGCGCCGCTCGGAGATCCCGGCGGTCCCGATCCGGGTCGCCACCCAGGAGGCGCCGTCGGAGGACCGCTACGTCCCCTACAGCACGCGGCTGCTGCTGCGGCGGACGGGCCAGCACCTGGTGCTCGCGGTGTTCGATCCGGTGAGCGGCAGGATCAGCACCGCCCAGATCGACATGGCGCCGCCGGGGAAGGAAGAGAAGAGGGGAGAGCTGCGATTGCGGTAGCGCCCCGAAAGAAAACGCGGCCCCGGTTTGTTGTTGAACAAAAGACCCCTCCGGGGCCGCTCTCGTTTTTGGAGGCACCACGAATGAAGAACACATTTTCCCCATGGCTCGCCGCCCTGGCCTGCGCCTTCCTGGCCGCGGCCCCCGTGGCCAGCCAAGACCAGCGCCCGGCCCAACCGCCCGCCCAGGAGCCGCAGCCGAGCCTCTTCGGTGAGCAGATCGAGGTCCGGGTCGTCAACGTCGAGGTGGTGGCGACCGACCGCCAGGGCAACCGGGTCGCGGACCTGAAGCCCAGTGATTTCCGGCTGACCGTCGACGGCAAGCCGGTGCAGATCGAGTACTTTTCCGAGGTCCGCGGCGGCCAGGCCATCGCCCCGACGGGTGGCGAGGCGGCCCAGATCGCGGGCCTGCCGACCCTGGCGCCGGGCGAGCCGGTGGGCACCAGCTACCTGGTGTTCATCGACGACTTCTTCACGCTCCAGACCCGGCGCGACGAGGTGCTGCGCTCGCTCAAGGAGACCCTGTTCCGGCTCGGGCCCGAGGACCGGATGGCGGTCGTCGCCTTCGACGGCCGTGGGTTGGAGCTGCTGAGCAGCTGGTCCAACTCCCATCGTAACCTCAACCGGGCTTTCGACAAGGCATTGAGCCGCCGTGCCGTGGGCGCCCAGCGCATCGCCGAGCTGCGCAACTACCGGCTCAGCCGGCGGATCAGCGTGCGGGAGGGCTTCGGCCCCATGCCCGCCTTCCAGGACCGCCTCGACGACGAGGAGCTGGACTATGCCGTCCGGCTGCGCGATCAGGTGACGCGGTCGGTGGAGGCGGCGACGAGCTCTTTGCGCGGCTTCGCCAACCCGCCCGGCCGCAAGGTGATGCTGCTGCTCTCCGGTGGCTGGCCGTTCAACATCACCAGCTACGTGGTCGCCAACCCCGCCCGGCCGGTCTACAACCGCTACGAGGTGCCGCCGGGGGAGAAGCTGATCGGCCCCCTGGTCGACACCGCCAACCGGCTCGGCTACACCATCTACCCGGTGGACGTCCCCGGCATCGAGAGCGAGGGCGCCAACGCCGACGTCATCGACGTGTCGCTCCAGGTCGAGGACGTCAACAACCAGTTCCCCGGCACCACCGCGCTGCTGCGCGAGCAGGAGGTCCACTCCGCGCTGGAGTTCGTGGCCCAGGAGACCGGCGGCCGGGCGCTGCTCAACGGCGAGCGCGTGACCGCCTTCGAGACCGCCTCGAACGACACGCGGTCTTACTACTGGCTCGGCTTCACGCCGTCCTGGCAGGGGAACGACTCGCGGCACGAGATCCGCGTCGAGTCGCTGCGGTCCGACGTCCGGGTGCGCTCGCGCAAGGACTACCTCGACCTGTCGCGCAAGGCCGAGGTGTCGCTGATGGTGGAGAGCGCCATGCTGTTCGGCGCCCCTCCGGGGACGGTGCCGATGCCGGTCCAGCTCGGTAAGCCGGTCCCCGCCGGCCGCCGCGAGATGGACCTGCCGATCTCCCTGGCCATCCCTGTCGCCGGCTTCCAGACCCTACCGGTGGACGGCAAGCACGTCGCCGAGCTGGAGCTCCGGATCTTCGCCCTGGACGGCGACGGCGGCCGGTCGGACATCCCGGTGGTCCCCATCCGGATCTCCACCAAGGATCTGCCCGAGGCCGGCAAGCACGTCCGCTACGACACCAAGATCCGGCTGCGTCGGACCGGCCAGCATCTCGTTGTGTCCGTTTTCGACCCACTGAGCGGCAAGATCAGCACCGCCGAGGTGGATGTCAACCCCGACAAGGGATGATGCCCGCTCCCGGCAGTCCATGGGGCCTGGTCCCGGCCGTCCCGTATAATCGGGCGCCGGATCTTCCCGCGCTTCTGAAGAGAAAGGTACGTGTTGCGTATGAAGTCTCATCGACGAGTTCTGATGGCCTGCCTGCTGGCCGCGGCCCTCACCCCGGGCTTGGAGGCGCAGGGGCGCGCCGGCTCCCGTCCCGCCCAGACGGGGCCCCAGCCCCAGGAGCAGGCGCCTGATGACTTCTTCATCGATACGGTCAACGTTTCCGTCGTCAACGTCGACGTCTACGTGACCGACAAGAAGGGCAACCGGATCAACGGGCTCACCAGGGACGACTTCGAGCTCTTCGAGAACGGCAAGCCGATGGCCATCACCAACTTCTACGCCGTCGAGGAGGGCAAGGCGGTGAGCGCGCCGGCCCCCGAGCCCGCGCCCGAGGCGCCCGCCGCCGGGCCGGCGCTGCCGACCCTCGACCAGGTCGAGACGCCCGAGGACCAGCGGCTGCGGCTGGTGGTCTACATCGACAACTTCAACATCGCCCCGTTCAACCGCAACCGGGTGATGCGCGAGCTGCGGGTGTTCCTCAATCAGAAGCTGGGCCGCGACGACACGGTGATGCTGGTCTCCTACGACCGCTCGCTCAAGGTGCGGCACAACTTCACCGGCGACCCGGACCTGATCGCCTCCGCCCTCGTCGGGCTGGAGAAGCACACCGGCGCCGCCGTGCACCAGGAGTCGGACCGCAAGCAGGCGATCCGCAACATCCAGGACTCGCAGAGCGTCGGCGAGGCGAAGATGTACGCCCGCGCCTACGCCGAAGCGGCCTACAACGACCTGCAGTTCACCATCGGCGCCCTGAAGGAGACCGTCGACGCCCTGGCGGGCCTGCCCGGCCGCAAGGCGGTCCTCTACGTGAGCGACGGGTTGCCGATGACGGCGGGGCAGGACGTCTTCTACGCCGTGCAGAACAAGTACGGCACCGACGGCGCCAGCATGATGGACTCCTTCTCCTACGATGCCAGCCGCCGGTACACCGAGCTGGCGGCCCAGGCCAACGCCAACCGGGTGAGCTTCTACACCATCGACGCGGCGGGGCTCAGGACCTACTCGTCGATCTCGGCCGAGAACTCCGCCCCCATGGAAGGGGCGGTCATGATCGACTCCATCCAGATCTCGAACATGCAGAGCCCGCTGCAGCTCCTGGCCGAGAAAACCGGCGGCATGGCGGTGCTCAACTCGAACGTGGTCATGCCGCAGCTCGAGAGGATCGCCCAGGACTTCAACACCTACTACTCGCTCGGCTACTCGCCCACCCACTTCGGGGACGGCCGGTACCACCGGATCGAAGTGAAGGTGAAGGGGCGCAAGGGGCTGGTGGTGCGGCACCGCGACGGCTACCGCGACAAGCCGGTCGAGTCGCGGATGAACGACGCGACGCTCGCCACCCTCCACTTCCCGTTCGAGGAGAACCCGCTGGGGATCGACGTCAACTTCGGCCAGGTGACGCAGCGCGAGGACGGCCTGTTCCTGGTGCCGGTCAACGTCAGGATCCCTCTGGGGAAGGTGACGCTGGTGCCGCGGGAGGCGACCAACGAGGCGCGGGTCCGGCTCTTCCTGGCCGCCATGGACTCCGGCGGCGACACCTCCGAGGTCCAGCAGCAGCTCGTGCCGATCAGCATCCCCAACGCGGACGTTGCGGCCGCCATGGACAAGTACTATGTTTACTCGGTGTCGCTGCTGATGCGCGGCGGTGAGCACAAGGTGGGGGTGGGCGTGCGAGACGACGTGGCGGGGGAGGCCTCCTACCTCAGCCGCGGCGTGCGCGTCGGCCCCAGGGGCTAAAGGGATAGGGGGAAGGATGCCGGGTGGCTGGACCGATCTGTTCCGTGCGCTGGGAGAGTCGCTGCTCCAGGTCTTCAAGGCCGAGCTGGCGGCGATCGAGGAGGATTTCCGCCGTACCGGCGTGCACCTCAAGGCGAGCCTGGGCCTCCTGGGCGTCGCCCTGGTGCTGCTCTTCTGGGTCACCGGCCTGGTGATCTTCTCGCTGGTGGCGATCCTCGCCATCTGGCTGCCGGTCTGGGGCGCGGCGCTCATCGTCCTCG
>DASPJI010000572.1:0-12093 GCA_035628695.1 Thermoanaerobaculia bacterium
CACCGATCTGCGGCGCCGCGCCGCCTCTCCCGACGCACAGGCGCCGCTGCCCATGGGGCGGGCGCGGTTCGCGTTGTCGGGCGGCTGGACCGGCCAGGCGCTGTTCTTTGCCTATCTGGACCGCGCCTTGCCGGGGCGGGGCTACGACGAGACGGCGGTGGACCTCCTGGAGCGCGCCTTCGACGAGCTCGGCCGCGCCGACGCCCAACCGGGGCTCTACGCCGGCTTCACCGGCCTCGCCTGGACGGTCGAGCATCTGCGTGGCTGGCTGGTGGACGAAGAGGATGATCCGGCGGGGGAGATCGCGGAACGGCTCGCCCGGCTCCTCGGAGCCCGCCCCTGGCCGCTGGAGTACGACCTCATCAGCGGTCTGGTGGGCTTCGGCCTCCACGCCCTGGAGCGGCTGCCCCTCCCTCCGGCCCGCGAGGCCGCCGAGCGCGCCGTGGCCCGCCTCGGCGACCTGGCGGAGCGGGGGACCGCCGGCACCTCCTGGTGGACCGAACACGCGGTCATGCCGGAGGAGATGCGCATGGGAGAGGGCGCGGGGCATTACAACCTGGGGGTGGCGCACGGCGTCCCGGGGATCCTCGGCTGGCTCGGCCAGGCGTGCGCCGCCGGTGTGGAAACCGCCCGTCCTCTCCTGGTGACAGCGGTCCCCTGGCTCCTCGCCCATCAGAACCCGCCCCACCTCGCCTCGCGCTTCTCCTCCTTCTTCTCACCGGGCCAGGAGTGGGAACCGTCGCGGCTGGCCTGGTGCTATGGCGACCTGGGGATCGCCGTGGCGCTGATGACCGCGGCACGGGGCGCGGGAGAGCGGGATTGGGAGCGGGCGGCCCTGGAGATCGCCCGCGCTGCCGCGGCCCGTCCCATGGAGAGGGCGGACGTGAGCGATCCCGGCCTCTGCCACGGCGCGGCGGGCAACCTCCACCTCTTCAACCGCCTCTACCAGGCCACGGGAGAGCCGGAGCTCGCCGCGGCGGCCCGCGTCTGGCTCCACCGGCTCCTGGACATGCGGCAGCCGGGCGCGGGGCTGGGCGGTTTCCTCGTCCTCCTGCCGGACGAGCACCAGCAGCGGGCCTGGCGCGCCGATCCCGGCTTCCTCACCGGCTCCGCCGGCATCGGCCTCGCCCTGCTGGCCGCGGCCACTCCCGTGGAGCCCGCCTGGGACCGGCTGCTGCTGGCGTCGGCACGCGAGGCTTAGGGAACAAGCAGGAATCCGAGCGGGCATCCCCCCGCCGGACGCCGCGCCCGAATACTGTAAGTCAATTGTCAAAGAGATGGAGCCCTCCGGCCCTGTAGAGGGTGAGGAGGCCTCCTTCTGGCAGGACATCCTGCCACATGATCTACATGACGGTCTCTGTTGACTGTGTGATGCCTCCAATGTAGTGCGTGCCGAGCCGGTCGGGAGCGCTTTGCTGCCGTTCCTCAATGCTTCGCTGCCATTCCTCAACGCTTCTGCTTCATCCCTCAATGTTGAGGAGCTGTGGCGAAGTGGTCCGCCGCGGCGCCAGAGCACTGAGGAGCCGGCCCTCAATGCTCCGAAGTGGCTCCGTAGCGGTGAGGAGCCGCGGCGAAGTGTTGAGGAACGGCGGCGAAGCACTGAGGACCTGTTCCTCAACACTCCGCCGCCGTCCCTCCGTGTCGAGGGGCCGCGGCGAGGCACTGAGGGATGGCCCCTCAACACGGAGGAGCCGTCCCGGAATGCTCCCGAGCGGCGCCGCACCCTTTAGGAACGGCGCCGGAGCACTGAGGGATCGTTCCTCAACGTTGAGGGGGCGCGGCGAAGCACTGAGGGATCGCGCCTCAGGACTGAGGAGCCGTCCCGGAAAGCATCCCGGCGGCTCTGGGTTCATTGACAACTGAATCGTGACGGGGCGCCGCCGTGTCCAAGGCCGCGCCCCTGGGGATTCCTCCGTCCGGCAGGAGGGCAGCGCTACCGGCAGCCTGAGCTGCCGGTAGCGCCTCGCCGGCCGAAGGCAAGCTCTCCGCGAGGGCTATCTAGTAGAGGGTGGACCAATGTCCGTTGATGCAGGTGCAGATGTCGCGAAACCCTCCACAGCGGCACCCGGACCGGTCGCCGTTCGGCGAGCACGGATCGCCGCAATAGACCGGGGTAATCGTGTACGCCTGGCCCGCGAGGGACAGGGAGATGGCGAGGGCGGCGAGCTGAAGCATTCGTTTCATAGAGCCTCCTTGGGGTGTCGTGAAGCAAAACTGGGGTACAGCGAGTGCGAGCATGCATTCTAGGCCGAACGGCCTTGATCCCGCCGCCGGCCCCCGATATTCGAAGGCGCTCAGCCCTCGTTCAACACTGGTAGATGTGATCGCGTCACACGCTTCGATCATGTCGAACAGATAGGCGCGCGCATCACGCGGTATAGAGAGTCTGCTTCGTGCGCTCTATATCTGCGACGATGTAGGGATTCTTGACGGCATCGACCATAACGAGATCGACCTTCGCGTCCAGCAAGGACCTCAGCTCCTCAAGCATGTCGAAATAGGCCTCGACACGGTCATAGGGAGCCATAGGATCGAACTCGACCAGCAGATCGAGGTCGCTCTTGCCCGGGACGAGCTCGCCGCGGGCAGCCGACCCGAAGACCTCGAGGCGCCGCACCCCATGACGAATACACGCCGCCACGATCGACTCTCGTTTGCTTTCGAGGACGCTTACCATTCGACACCCCTGCAGGAGTATACGGCCATCTCATTTCACCTCAAGCACGTACGGCACCACCACGAACGAGTGCCGCTCGGGCGAGAAGTCGCGGGTGTTGCGGGTGGCGAGGGTGAGGCCGTGGTAGCTCGCCAGGGCCGCTTGTAAGGCGTCGGGCATCTTCCAGCGGTGCTCGCGCCGCAGGGCGGCGGCGAGGTCGGCGATGGGACGGTCGATGCCCAGGGTGGGGAAGCGGTCCAGGAGGCCGGTGGCCGCGGCGGCGTCCCTCGCTTCGAAGCCGGCCAGGACCTCGGCGCGGGTGATCACCGAGAGCGCCGACTCGCGTCCGTGCGCCGCGAGCCAGCGGCTGGCTACCTCATGACCCCTGAAGTGGTCGATGAGGATGACCGAGTCCAGCAGGTACTTCAGCGCTCCCCCTCCGCCACCGGCCCCTCCTCCCACTCGCCGCGGATCCGGTCCTGATAGGCGAGACCCTCCTCGCCCTTCCACAACCCGGAGGTGCGGCGCAGCATCTCCTCCAGCGACGGCTCCCCGGCCTCGCACTGCTCCCGATACCGGCGTACGGCGGTCCTCACGATCTGCGTCATGGTCACTCCCTCCTCCTCCGCTCTGCGGTCGAGCCATCTCTTCTCCTCGGCGTCCAGGCTGATCAGGGTTCGGATCATCGAGGGGTCCCTCCGGTGATATCGCTCCGAGAAAACGATATCACCGGTCGGGCTCCCGTGTCCAGGGTTCCGAAGGAGTAAAGACGGAAAACGCCGAAAAAATCTTGCAGAATCTTCAGCCGGCCGCCTACAGCCGCCTACAGGTCGGCCAACGCCGCCTTGCGGCGGAGCTGGAGCACCTCCACGTCGGGGTCCGTAAGGACCTTCTCGGGCTCGAAGGGGGAGAGGATCTCCACCCGTTTCTCCTCGCCGGCGCCCAGGATGACGGTGGTTCGGGCGTCGCGGTACCCCTTCCCGGGCTTGCCGTCCTCGGTGAAGCGCTCGCCGCGGATGGCGGCGACCTGCACCGGCATGCGGCCGGTGCCGATGTTCTTCACCCGCAGCGTCGTCCGCCAGCCACCGCCGGCGTCACCCGCCTTCACCGTCCGGGCGTCGCTCAACTGGTACTCGGGGACGACCACCTCGTGGAACCACTGCTTCACGAAGGCGTCGTAGGCCGCCGGATCGGCGGCCTGGGAGCGCAGGGCGGCGGTGAAGTCCTGGAGGACCGGGTAGTCGGGGCCCATGCTCCAGTCCTTGAAGAACTGGCGGATGCCCGCCAGCGCCCGCTCGCGGCCGAGGTGCCGGTGGAGCATCCAGAAGACCCAGCCCCCCTTGTCGTACATCAGCGTGTTGTCCGCCTCCCGCTCGCCGTCGACGAGGACGAGCGGGCGCTCGGCGTCGACACGGCGCTCGTCGCCGTAGCGCTCCTCGAGCCGCTTGAGGAACTCCATGCGCGCCTGCGGCCCCTTGACCTGCTCCATCAGCAGGGCGGTCGAGTAGTGGGAGGTCCCCTCGGACAGGATGTTGGCGCCTGGCCCCTTGCCCGGGGTGAGGATGTTGCCCCACCACTGGTGGGCCGCCTCGTGGGCGGTCACCAGGAAGACGGCGTCGCTCTTCTCGTCGTTGCGGGTGAGGAAGCCGATCCCCTCGGAGAAGGTGATGTTGGTGGGGAAGCCCTGGGCATAGGTGTCCAGGTTGGGGAACTCGGAGAGCTTCAGCTCCTTCCAGGGGAAGGGGTGGAACCACTCCGAGTAATAGCGCCGCGACGCGTCCAGCGTCGCGCTCATCTCGTCGATGTTGTACGGGTGGCCGGGGTGATGGTAGATGACGGTCCCCCGGCCGCGCCGCTCCTGCCAGCGGCCGGCCACCACGTTGAACAGGCGGACCGGGTGGTCGCTCTGCCAGACCACCGTGCGCCGGCCGCCGGAGACCGTGTCGGACACCTTGGTCCCCACCGAGTTGTAGGTGAAGCCCTCCGGCCCGCTGATCCGGATGCGGGTGGGGAAGGGGGTGGCGAAGCCGAAGAGGGTGTCGGTCTTGCCGTGGTAGAAGTCCTCGGGGTAGATCCGGGGCTCGTAGTCGTTCTCGTCCTCCTCGATGCCGATCTGCTCCTGGTAGCCGATGACCGGCGCGAAGCTGGGGGTGAAGCCGGTGAGCACCACGCCCGAGGGCAGGATGAACTCGTTCTGCCGGCCGCCGTTCTCGCTCATCCCCTTGGGGAAGACCCCCTCGTAGTCGAAGCCCACCCGCAGGCGCCCGCCCGGCGGCAGGCCCCCCGGCGGGGTGAAGACCCAGAGCCCGCTCCGGTCCTCCGGCTCGTACGGCTTGCCGTTCACACTCCAGCGGACCTTTTCCCAGTGGAGGCCGCCGGTGAGGGCGAAGCGGGAGAGGCGGACGTCGCGGCCGTTGATCAGGTCGTAGCTGCCGCGGGTGCGGAACCAGCGGCGCGCCGGCTCGAGGTCCAGCGACAGGTCGACCCCCGCCAGGTCCGGCTGCGGGGCGTCCTTCCAGGTCGCCAGGTTCTGTGTCCAGTAGTCTTTGGCCCTGTCGCGCATCCCCTCCCCCTGGTAGCCCTCGAGCACGCCGAAGTAGAGGAAGGCCCCGGCCACCAGCGGCACCACGGCCCAGGGGGAGAGACGCGCCGCCTGCCGGGCGAGCTCGCGGGGGTAGAGGCGGTGGATGGTGCCGATGGCGTCGGCCTGCCGGCGGTTGAAGACCCGCACCGCCAGGACGACCAGCAGGGCCGCCAGGCCCAGGAACATCAGCCGGTTGAGGAGGAGCGCCCGGCGGTCCAGCTCGAACGGCCCCATGTCGCTCCACGACAGGTTCGCCCAGAGCGGCCAGTTGCCCACCCAGCTCATGCCGCCGGTCACCGCGCGGTAGCCGGTGAACACCAGGGCGGCCAGGCAGATCCCGTAGGTGGCGAAGCGCTGGCCGGTGACCGCCCGCACCGCCACCACGAAGGCGGTCCACACCAGGAAGGTGGGCAGCAGGAGCAGCCCCCAGACGAGCAGGAACGGCCCCGGGTTGGGGCCGACCTCTTCCCCCTGCGCCAGGATGGCGATGGCGCAGCCGGCGTAGGTGGCCACCAGGGCGAGCACCGCCACGGCGCTGTTGGCCAGCACCTTGCCGAAGAGCAGGGCGGAGGTGGGGACCGGCGATGTGTAGGCGATGGCGGAGAGGCCGGTGGCGCCGTCGCGCTCGATCGACTCCACGGTGTAGAACATGAGGAGCAGGGAGAGCATGGCGCTCAAGGGGCCCATGGCCGCCACCGCGAGCTGCCCCGGCGTCAGCAGCAGCTTGGTCTGGAAGGCGCTCAGCGCGAGCAGGGCGTTGCCCATGGCCTGGAGCAGGATCAGCACCGTGAACAGGTAGAGCCCCGGCGAGGCGAGCAGGTTGCGCAGCTCCGTCCGCGCCACCTCCAGGGTCGCCGCCGCGAACCGCAGGGGGCGCTGGCTCATGCCCAGGGCCGACAGCGACCGGGAACGAGCCCCGGCCTCCGCCTCCCAGGCGGGGGCGGCGACGGGACGGGCCCGGCGGCCGAAGAGCCGGCGAGGCAACGCGGTCCCGGCGGGGCCGCGCAGGTGCGCCGCCAGGTGCCGCTGGGCGAGGGCGACGCCGAGCAGGCCGGTGCCCAGGAAGGCGAGGCGCGACACGATGAACGGCAGGTCGAGCCCGATGCGCGCGGTGTTGTAGAAGCCCGCGCCGCGGTCCAGCTTGAGCCAGGTCTCGTTGAGCCAGCGGAAGCCGGAGGGGTCGATGAGCATCAGCGCCCGGTTGATCCGCGGGTCGAGCCAGGTGGGCGCCCAATCCCAGAGGAAGAAGCCACAGAGCACCAGCAGCGCGGTGGGGAAGAGGAAGACCGCCATCGGCCGCCGCCAGCGCTCGCCCAGGAAGAGCGAGACGCCGAGGATGAAGACCAGGGCCGGCAAGGCGAACACCAGCGCCGGGCGCAGGTAGTTGACCAGCTCGAACGGGCCGCGGATCTCCGCCCGCTCCGGGTCGGGCACGGCGTGGTTGAAGAAGGCGGAGAAGAGCAGATGGATGGCGAGGACCGCCAGGAATCCCGCGAGGATGGCGAGGAACTTGCCCCAGACGTACTCGCCGGGCCGCAGCGGCGTGGCGTGCAGGATCTCCCCCACCTTGGCCTCGTCGTCGGCGGGGATGGTGAGCCCGGCGGCGATGGCGGCGAAGAAGGAGTAGACCAGCGCCACCATATAGATGACGATCATGGCGACGCTGAACTCGGAGGTCAGCCAGGCCTTGGTCCCGCCGACGGAAGCGTCGCCGGACGAGATCGAGACGTTGCCGGTCGACATCCCCCAGCTCATCAGGAAGAGGAGGGCGACGAGGAACCAGAACAGCGGGCGCCCGAACAGGTGCCGCAGCTCGAGGCCGAAGACGGTCCGCGCCCGGGCGGTCATGGCCGGCCTCCCACGGCCGCGACGGCCGGCGCGGGCTCCTCGATGGCGGCCTCGGCGTCCTGCATCAGCAGGAGGTAGGCGTCCTCCAGGGTGGCCGGAACGGGCTCGAAGCCGGCGGGCGGTTGGCCTCCGGGGCCGTCCGGTTCGTAGATCCGCACCCGATGCCGCCCCTCGACGAGCACGGCCTGGGTGACGCGCAGCCCGCGCCGCCGCACGTCGTCCAGCTCGTCGGCAGCCACCCGCCCTTCGAAGATCCGGCCGGCGATCGCGTTGCGCGCCTCGCTGGGGGAGGTCTGCGCCAGCAGCCGCCCCTTGCGGATGACCGCGAAGCGGGGGCAGAGCACCGCCACGTCCTCGACGATGTGGGTGGAGAGGAGGACGATCCGATCCGCCGCCAGCTCGGCGAGGAGCCGGTAGAAGCGCAGGCGCTCCTCCGGGTCGAGGCCGGCGGTCGGCTCGTCGACGATGATGAGCCGCGGGTCGCCGGCGATGGCCTGGGCGATGCCGAGCCGCTGCCGCATGCCGCCGGAGTAGGTCTTGACCTTGCGGTGGGCGGCGCTCGACAGGTTGACCCGCTCCAGCAGCTCGGCGCAGAGGCGCTTCAGGCCCCCCGGAGCGTCGACTCCCTTGAGCTTCAGCAGGAAGGCGAGCATCTGCTCGCCGTTCAGGTGGGGGTAGAAGCCGAAGTCCTGGGGGAGGTAGCCGAGCCGGCTCCACAGCCGCTGGGGGTCCTCGAGGACGTCCTGACCGTCCAGGGTGACGGTGCCGGAGGTGGGCTCCAGCAGGCCGGCGAGGATCTTCATCAGGGTGGTCTTGCCGGCGCCGTTGGGGCCGAGCAGGCCGAACATGCCCGGCGGCACGTCCAGGCGGATCCCCTGGAGGGCCGTCACCGGGCCGGGATAGACCTTCACGAGGTCGCGGATCTGGAGCATGGCGGGTCCTTTCTCTCTCACGGAAGGCGGTGCCTTCCAGCAGTGTACGGAGAAAAGGGGGGCGAGGTTCCAGCCGGTCCGGCGGGATCAGGCTACGGCACGCCGCCCTGGAGGTTGCGGCCGCCGGAGAGCTTGGCCGGCTGGCTGCGGCTCTTGAGCAGGGAGAGGAGGGGCTCGAGGAAGGTGCTCCGGTCGAGGAGCACCACCAGGTCGAACAGGCGCGAGACCATCGAGCCGACCTCGTGGATGCCGTGGATCATTCGCCGGAACTCCTCCACCTCCTCGGCGGACGCCCCCTGGTCCGGCTCCACGTCGGTCGTCGACTCCAGCACCCGCATCAGCGGGTCGAACTCCCGGCGGCGGCGCTGGACCGCGATCGCCCGGGCCATCTCCCATACGTCCTTCTCCGCCGCGAAGAACTCGCGCCGCACCCCCGGGCGGATCTCCCGGGTCACCAGCTGCCAGTCCTCCAGCGCCCGCAGGTTGGTGCTGGCGTTGCCCCGGGAGATATGGAGCTGCTCCATGATCGCCTCGGTGTCCAGCGGCTCGGGAGCGGTGAGGAGCAGAGCGTGGATCTGCGCCATGGTCCGGCTGATCCCCCACTCCGCCCCCAGCCGGCCCCACGCCTGGATGAATGCCTGTCTCGCCTCGGAGAGTTTCATGATGGTTCCGTAGTTTCGGTCGCGACTGAAAATAGAGAAGGGAAGTGTCCTTGTCAAGGTGGAGTAAGCTGTCGCCTCGGCGGCGCTCTACCCGCCTGGAGGTTTGATGACCATGGTCCGGCTCCATTCTTCGTTCCGTTCGCTCGCCCTCTCCTGCGTGCTGGCGGGTTTGGCGTTTTCACCGGCGGTTGCTGCCCGGGCGGAGTCCCCGGCCGCCCCCGCTGACACCGGAGCGGCGCACCGGCAGGACGTGGAGTCCTGGCGCAAGGAGCGAAGCGACGGCCTGCGCAAGGACGACGGCTGGCTCTCCCTGGTGGGGCTCTTCTGGCTCGACGAGGGGGAGAACCGCTTCGGCAGCGATCCGTCGGCCAGGGTGGTGCTCCCCGCGGGCAAGGTGCCGGCGAACGCGGGGACGCTGGTGCGCAAGGGGAACGCCGTGACCCTCCGGGTGGCGCCGGGGGCGAAGGTCACTCATCAAGGCAAGCCGGTGACCGAGATGGCCCTGGACACCGATGCCGAGGGCAAGCCGAAAGTGGTGGAGATGGGGCCGGTGAGCTTCTTCGTCATCCAGCGCGGCGACCGCGTGGGGGTGCGGGTGCGGGACAAGGAGAACCCGGCGCTCACCTCGTTCCACGGCATGGACAATTTCCCCATCGACTCTTCCTGGCGGTTCGAGGCCCGCTTCGAGCCTTACCAGCCGGCGAAGAGCATCCCAATCCCCAACGTCCTGGGCCAGGTCTCCGACATGCCGGCGCCTGGCGCGGTGGTCTTCGAGCGGGACGGCAGGATCTACCGCCTGGATGCCATCGACGGGGGGGAGGGCAAGCTGTTCCTCATCTTCGCCGACCAGACCAGCGGCAAGGAGACCTATGGCGCCGGCCGCTTCCTGGACACCGACGCGCCGCGCGACGGCCGGGTCGTGGTGGACTTCAACAAGTCCTACAACCCGCCCTGTGCCCTGACGCCCTACGCCACCTGCCCTCTGCCGCCGCCTCAGAACCGTCTGGCGTTGCGCGTCGAGGCGGGGGAGAAGACCTTCGCCGGCGGGCACCACTGAGGCGCCGGCCGCCGCTGTCCCATTTGTCGGCAGTGCCGCACCTTATCTATGGGACGGGGGAAACCCCCCTGCCCGGCCGCAGTCGCTCGAGCTCAGCACCAAGAGCAGATCCCGGCGCCGGAGGAGGACGGCCGTCGCCGGGACCGGTGGTTGGGTTGTAACGAATCCCTGCTCCGCGGGCCTGTATTCCCGGAGCGTCGTGCTTTTTGCGATAGAACAGATCAGCGCTTTCATCCGATCATCGCCGTACCCTCCGCGATCCGCCCATGGCCACTCCCAACGTCGAGAACATCTACGTCCTGTCGCCGATGCAGCAAGGGCTGTTGTTCCACAGCGTCTACGCGCCGGGGGAGGGGCTGTACGTCGATCAGCTGGTGATGGACCTGCCGGGCGACGTCGACGCCGCCGTTCTCGAACAGGCCTGGCGGCACGTCATCGCCCGCCATCCGGTGCTGCGCACCTCGTTCCACTGGCAGGGGCTGGACAAGCCGCTCCAGGTGGTGCATCCGGCGGTGCAGGCACCGTTCGCGGTCGAGGACTGGCGGGGCGCGGCGCCGGAACGTCTGGAGGCTTACCTGGAGGCGGACCGGCGGCGCGGCTTCGACGTCACCAAGCCGCCGCTCCTGCGTTTCACCCTGGCACGCCTCTCCGACGCGCGGAGCGTGCTCCTCTGGACCTACCACCACATCCTGCTCGACGCCTGGTCGGGCACCATCCTCAACGGCGAGGTGCTGCAGGTCTACCAGGCGCTGGCCATGGGGCGGTCTCCGGAGCTGCCGCCGGTCCGCCCTTTCGGCGAGTACGTCGCCTGGCTGCGCCGGCAGGACCCGGCTGCCGTCGAGGCTTTCTGGCGTGACCGGCTCGCCGGCTTCCGTCGCCCCACGCCGCTCGCCCTGCCGGGCCTGCCGCCGGAGCCGCCGCTGGATAGCGGCGCGGCCGGCGCGCCGGACGCCCAGGGGGACGAGACGCGGGTGGTGCCTGCGGCGGCCAGCGCGGCGCTGCGCGCCTTCGCGCGCCGCCATCAGCTCACGCTCAACACCGTGGTCCAGGGGGCCTGGGCACTCCTTCTCCATCTCTACGGTGCCGAGGACGACGTAGTCTTCGGCGCCACCCTCTCGGGACGCCCGGCGGAGATCCCAGGCATCGAGTCGATGGTGGGGCTGTTCATCAATACCCTGCCGGTCCGGGTCCGCTTCGCGCCGGGCGACGAGCTGGTGCCCTGGCTGCGCTCGATCCAGCGCTGGCAGACGGAGATGCAGGCTTTCGAGCACAGCCCGTTGGCCGAGGTCCAGACGTGGAGCGAGGTGCCGGCCGGCCGGCACCTCTTCGAGTCCATCGTGGTGTTCGAGAACGTCCCCGGCGCCGCTGCCGGCGCCGCTGCCGGCGCCGCTGCCGGCGGCACCGCCGGAGCGCCTGCCGGCCAGCCCGCCGGTGAGGAGCTGTCGCGCTACGTATCGCGCAACAACTACCCGCTGAGCCTGGTGGTGCTGCCGGAGGACGCGCTACGGGTGCGGGCGCTCTACGACCGCCGCCGCTTCGGCGCCAGCGCCGGCCGGATGCTCGAGCATCTGGTCGCGCTGCTCGAGGCGATGGCCACCGCCGCTCCCGGCACGCGGGTCGAGGACCTGTCGCCGCTGACCGCCGCCGAGCGCCGGCGAGTGGTGGAGGAGAACAACGCCACCGCCGTTCCGTTCCCGGCGGAGGCCACGGTCGACCAGCTCTTCGCGGCCGTCGCCGCCGCTGATCCCGGCGCCGTGGCGCTCGAGGAGCCGGACCTGCGGCTCACCTATGACGAGCTGAACCGGCGCGCCAACCGGCTCGCCTACCGGCTGCGCCGGCTGGGCGTCGGTCCCGAGGAGCCGGTGGGCCTCTGTGTCGAGCGCTCGGCCGATCTGGTGGTCGGCATGCTCGGCATCCTCAAGGCCGGCGGCGCCTACGTGCCGCTCGACCCCGGCTATCCCGAGGAGCGGCTGAACTTCCTGCTGGAGGACACGGCGCTCTCGGTGATGGTGACCCGGGAGCGCGAGCTCGCCGGTCTGCCGGACGGGCCGCGCCGGGCGGCGCGGCCCGTGCTGCTCGACGACGCGGCGGCGCTGGCGCGCGAGAGCGACGCCGATCCACCACCCGTCAGCAGCGCCGGCGGGCTCGCCTACGTGATGTACACCTCGGGCTCCACCGGCCGCCCCAAGGGGGTCGAGGTGGTGCACCGGGGGATCACCCGGCTGGTTCGCTCGGGCGACGGCTTCGCCCGCTTCGGCCCTGGCGAGGTGTTCCTGCACCTCGCGCCGCCGTCGTTCGACGCCGCCACCTTCGAGGTCTGGGGGGCCCTCCTCAACGGCGCCCGTCTGGCGATC
>DASPJI010000573.1:0-9839 GCA_035628695.1 Thermoanaerobaculia bacterium
AGGGAGCGGGGGAGGACCGAGGAGGGGGGTTGCTTTTGGGGGGAGGGCGGCGGCTTCGCCAGCATTCCAGCGCAGGGGCAGCTAGTTAGCCGCCGCTGGCTTTGCTGGACACGATGAAGCCATTTTCGGCGCACCATCCCCTCAGAGCTTCTTCCTTCGCTGCTTGCTCGTACCGATACCAAGCGTCGAGTTGCCCAGCCTGGGCGAGCAAGTCCTTGAATCGCTGGTATACACACCGCGTCTGCGGAAGAAATCTCGGACTGTGCTGCCTGCACGAGGAAGTTGCTCGTCGACGAAGCGAAACACCAAGGAACGGCCGAGATCAGTTCGTTCTTATGCGGCACTGCATGTACCTGCTCCCATCGTCGATATCCTCGGGCGGCTCCTCGTCGATGCCCTCTCCGATCCAGTGGACCTCTCCCGTCACCCTGCTGATGTATGCCTTGGCATCGACTGCCGCGGTCTCGCCTGCACTCACCCATTCGTAGGCAGCGAGTAGGTCGTTCAGATCGACAGGGACCCTCATGTTCGGGTTCGGCGGCCAACGTGCTGCGCTTCACCGGCGGACGGCGAAGCCGGCCGTCCGCGTGCAAGCGCCGGGTTCGCCGGTCTCCGCCCTATATCTACCTTAGCGCGTTAAGCGTCACCGGGGCTATGTATTTTCCGCTGGGATCGCGTACTCCCTGGAGTACAAAGCCAAACGCGTTTAATATCCTACCTAGAGTCACCTCCAGAAGGGAAGCAAACATACTAGGCTCCTCGGCAACAACAGCATGCGAAACTTCTCGAACTTCCAAAGGTCGCCCTGAAACACTATCCCAATCATTAGAGACTACGAGGCAAAGCTTAGGTAAGCCGATTACTGCAAGAGTAAGCACCATGTTCTTAAAAGGAAGTCTTAGCTCAGACCATAAACGGGCAAGAGATGCGACTTGAAACTCAGCGAAGCGTACATATTCAAAGTAAGGCAGTAAGTGCTCGCATGTATCCAGTCGATGACTACGCCCCCCAAAAAGTAGCGTCCGACTGTTGGACCGAATTTGGGCACCCAATTTGATAAGCGCATCTAGGCATATAGCGATCTCAGCGTGCCCCGTGCGAAACACCTCTATGCGATAACCTCTGCCATCGGCAAGAAGTTCGAAGGCCTCAGCAACCCAACCATTAGCTGATGTCTCGATATGGTAGCGATTTGGCCTAGAGCTAACAGAGCACCATTCGGGTAGCTCAAGACTCTCAATACAGTGTCTGATTTCCAAGCTTTCAGCCTGTATAGCTGCATCATCAAGTTCTAACGGAGTAAGCGAAGCATAGGACCAGGTCTGACTCCTCTGTGACCAGTAGGTGATCCGGTCATTCCGGAATGGTTCAGCTCGCTGTAACGGTAGAACTAGATGCCCTCGATCGATCTGCTCCTGAATCCATTGTTCATGAAGCGCCTTAATCTCATGAAGCCTTTCGACAGGCCACAGCGCTTCTTGGCGATCTACCTCGGTATGATGGTTCGGACAGAGGAGGACTAAATTGCCGTAGTCATCACGCTCTTGGGCGCTTAGTGAGGAACTTCCTCTCGGACCGTTGGCCGATCTCGCGACGATATGGGCAATCTCTCCGAGGGTTCCTTCTAGTTCAAGGAGGGCTAGAGGAATTCGGCAGATACTGCACCGCCCTCCCGCTCTCCCCCAGAGCCTGTAAGCATCAGTTGGCCTAATTGCCAATCTTAGTCCCTCCGTTGTGGGGCTGGTTTATCCTGTGCCGGCGAACCGCTTGCCTGAGCTTATGCGACCCGTCGTATAAGCCTCCGTAACAACAGCCCGCCCTTCCCCCTATACCTTTGACGCGGTGCAACTTACGAAACTCTACGCCTCACCCTGGAGGGCTGTCAATGCGTCCGGCGAGGATTCCATGGGAAGCCCTGATCGATACATGCAACTTCCTGCATGCAGCCGCCTATACGTCCAAGAGGCCCTGCTGCGAGAGGGATCCAAAGCTCTGACGCGAAGAGTTCGAATGTCCTGACAGGTGGGGCTCGGGGGGCGATGGTGCCGGATAAGCTTCCAAAATCACCTCCCTTGATCTTTCTTATCCCACCTCCAGTGACGTATAGGCGGCGGAGGGCAGAGGGGGCACGGCCGCTTATCTGTCCGAGCGGTGTCGCATTGGCGGCGGCGGCCATGGCGTCACCCCTCGGGCGAGCCACGCCTGCCCTGAGGCGGCGGAAGGAGAGCGGGCGCAGAAACAGCGAAGATCCCTCTTGACGCCTTATCTCCACCTGGTCTATGCTACCGACACTCGACGCTCCCGGAGACACTCCAAGATCCACGGATCGCGGAACCTGGAGCGGTTCGAGGGAATCTGGCTGTAGAAGCGCTGCAAAGGGCGGTCGGCAATCCTGCTGACGGCCCGGAGGTGAGTTCGCATCTCACCCCCGAGCCTGACCGCCCACAGTCCGAAAGGAGGACTCGTGAGCAGCTTCACAGAAGGTACCACTGTCTCCGCCCAATCCCTCCCCAACGCGTTCAACACCGCTTTCCTCGGCCGTCTGGCCGAGCGGGACGAGCCGCCCACGGCCGGCGAGGCCGATGTGGCCGGGCCCTGGCGCATCGAACCCATTCCGAATCACGGCTTCGGCCTGTTCCGGATGGGCGAGAGCCTGACCCGTGGCTTCGCTCCGACGGCGGTCTTCCCCTCCCGCTGGCTGGCACTCCTCATGGCGGGCATCCTCCCCGGTACGGGGAAGGACCCGCTGCTCCTCCTCTCCAGGCAGCCCAACTCCGACGGCGTCTATCCCGTCGCCCTCGCCGGCGGCGGGGATGGCGGCGACGGGGGCGACGAGCCTCCCGGCTCTCGCGGGCTGGTCGGCTTCTTTCAGCTCTTCGATGAGAAGGCTCTGGACGCACTGAACGTGGTCATCCACCTGATCCAGGCGCCGGAGGCTCTGGCCTATGTGCTGGAGGCGGCCGGATCGGTGACCCTCGAGCGGTGCGGGGCGATCCTCGACGAGCGGGCCGCGACCGAGTAGGGACACATCCTTATCTATAGGGGGCGCCATCTCGACGGTGGCGCCCTCCTTCCACCCTCCCCAAAAAGAAGCTGCCCCCCTCCTGACCTCCCCCACTCCCTACCGCCCCTCCACCCAGGGGGGGAGGCACCACCTCCCCTGCCGCCCGGAGTTGGTGTGGACCGCCTCCCCCTCTCCCGGGGGGGCCGAGGAGTGAGGGCCCCCGGCGCCTCAGAACTGGCCTACCAGGTGCTTGCACTTTGCAGTCAGCAGCGTCATGATGCAGGCATGAGTGTACAGATCACGATCCGTGACGTGCCGGACGCGGTGAGGGATGAGCTTGCCGCGCGGGCAGCCCTCCAGGGCAAATCGATGCAGGAATATCTGCGCGCCGAGTTGGAGCGTCTGGCCGCCCGCCCGCCGGTCGAGAAGGTGCTCGAGCGGATCCGGGAGCGCAAGGCGACGGCAGGAACCAGGCTCTCCCCGGAGGAGATCCTGGGCCACCGGGACGCGGACCGCCGGTGAGCGCAGTCGTCGACTCGTCTCTCCTGGTCGCCGCTACGTCGGATTCGGGCGCGGAAGGAAGGTGGGCCGAGGACGTGGTGCGCGCCGGCGGCCTGGTAACGCCCCACCTGGCTCTCGTCGAGGCCACGAACATCCTCCGCCGGTTCGAGCTCGAGGGCCGGCTTGGCCGGATGGAAGCCGCCGCTGCTGCCCGTGACCTTCTCCTATTCAACCTCGAGCTGGTTCCCTTTGCCCCGTTCGCGGAGCGGGTCTGGGAGTTGCGGACCAACGTCACGAGCTACGACGCCTGGTACGTTGCGGTGGCCGAACAGTTCGATCTCCCACTGGCGACACTCGATCGCCGCCTGGCCAGATCCACCGGCCCTCGCTGCCGATTCCTTCTGCCGCCCTTGGCCTGAGGTGGAGGACGGGCGGGAACCCCGGGCGGAGCCTGAGGGATCATTCCTCAATACTCCGCCGCGATCCCTCAAGACTGAGGGGCCACTCCGGAGCGTTGAGGGATCATCCCTCAAGGCTCCGCCGCCGCTCCTCAATATTGAGGGATGACGCCGGAGCGTTGAGGAGCGGTCCCTCAGTGCTCCGCCGCCGCGCCTCAACACTGAGGGACGGCTCCTCAACAGTCCGCTACCGTTCCTCAAGACTGAGGGATGACTCCGGAGCATTGAGGAGCGATCCCTCAAAGCTCCGCTGCCGCGCCTCACCATTGAGGGACGACTCCGGAGTCTTGAGGGATGATCCCTCAACAGTCCGCCGCCGTCCCTCAAGACTGAGGGATGACGGCGGAGCTTTGAGGAGCGGTCCCTCAGTGCTCCGCCGTCGCGCCTCAACACTGAGGGATGACGCCGGAGTCTTGAGGAACGGCCCCTCAAGGCTCGGCGCCGGCGCGGACTTTAGCGGAGGGAAAAAAAACCCTCCTGACCTCCCCCGCTCCCTACCGCCCACCCTTCCAGGGGGGAGGCACCAACCTCCCCTTGCAGCCTAAAGGTAGCGTCTACCCCGTCATTGGTTCTCAACCACCGGCGCGCAGCCCGCCGGCTCTTCCACCTCCGGGAACCAATGACGCCGCGCCGCCTCGCGTCCCAGGTCCGTCCGCCGGCAGCAGCGGGTCAGCTCCCGGTAGAGCGGCAGGGCGGCCTGCGGGTCCCGAAGCTTGATCCAGTTGCCCCCCACCGCCAGCATCCGCGCCTTCTCCTCCGAGCCGTCGGGCAGGAGCGCCGCCGCCTCACGGGCCAGGTCGGCGGCGTCGTACCGGTAGTGAAAGCGCTTGCCGGGCTTCGCCAGATGGCGGGCGGCCCGGCGCAGCTCGTCCTCGGCCGGAGGGAGCCGGACGTTGCTCTTCCGGGTCTCCATCCGCTCTTCGGTCATGAAGGCGGCATCGTAGGAGCCGCCGAAGAGGGTCCAGTCCGGCTCCACCTCGGTCCCCTGGAGCTCCATCCCCTGATGGCGCGTGATGCAGGCGGCGCGGAACAGGGCCTCGGCCCGCTCGGCCCGCGGCCGGCGGCTGTCCCGGCCCCGGTCGAGGGCGGCGGTCAGCTCGTCGAGCGGCGCCCGCATCTCTTCAGGTAGATAGGGCCGCGCCGCGTCGAAATGGCCGAGGCGGGCGAGGCGGCGGGCGAGGAGGTAGCGCAGGCTCCGCCCGGTCTCGTCCGGGTCCGGCGCGAGGACTCCCCCGAACGGCTCGTCGAAGAATTCCCGTTCCCGAGCGTCGCCGGGAGCGGCCGGCTCCGCCGGCCAGCGCTCGCCGACGTAGGCGCGCAGCTCGTCCACGGTCAGCACCCGCTCGGCCACGTAGGCGGCGTCGGTCCAGTAGCCGCTGCGCAGCAGCCGGTCCAGGGCGGCGACGTAGTCCCCCCGGGAGAGGGCGATGGCCCCCGCCTCCCCCGCCGCGCGCGGTCCGGTGGCGAGCGGCATCTTGACGTCGTACGCCCAATAGAAGGCGTCCTCCGGGCTGAGGTTCGCCGCGGGCAGGTCGCGGGCGACGCCGGCGAGGATCTCCTCGGCCTCCCGCAGCTTCCCGTCGCGCAGCAGCAGCTTGGCCCGTATCCAGCGGGCCAAAGGCGCGTCAGGAGACCGCTCCGCCCACTGCCCGGCCGCCGCGAAGTCGCCCCCCATGTAGGCCGCCCAGGCGAGGCGGTCGGCGCCGTCCACGTCGGTGACCCCGGCGGCCTGGACGGCCTCGAGCCAGGTCCGGGCGTCCGGGTAGATGGGCGTCGGGTCGCCCCAGGACTCGCGCCAGCGCGGGGTGATCACGTACGCGGTGACGATCCGCCGCGCCTCGGGATCACGGGCGACCCGGCCGAGGACATCCCCGCCGGCCTCCAGGGCGCGGGAGCTGGTGAAGCGGAGCGAGGCCGGCGCCGTGGGATCGCCCGCGGCGGCCTGTTGGGCGTAGAGCTGGAAGGCCCGCTCGGGACGGCCGAGGTCCCACTCCGCCCGCGCCTGCCAGCCGAGGCTCGAGGCCGCGAGGCCCAGGCCATCGGCAAACCCCTGAGAAGCCAGCTCGCGGGTGCGCTCGAACCAGCGCACGGCGTCCGCGGGGTCCTCCCGCAGGGCGAGCTTGCCCAGCATGAACGCCGCCCAGGTGGACCGGTAGCGGCGCTCGCTCTCGGGCCTCTCCAGGAGCCGCCTCCACTGGGCGCGGGCCTCGTCGGGCCCCCTCTGGTAGAAAAGGACGGCGCCGCGCAGGTAGTCCTCGAACTCCCCCGGCAGGCCCGCGGGGATGGAGAGATCGGAATCGGGCTCCTCGGGCGGCGGCGGCTCCTCGTCACTCATCCCCTCCACGTACGGGGGCGGCATGGTGGAAAACGCCTCCCGCAGCCGCTGGTGCGCTGCCAGCAGCTCCGTCCGCCGCGCCGCGGGAACGCCGGCCGCCTCCAGCGCCTTCGCCAGCTCCTCCCGGTCCACGGTGGCGGTCTGGTGATACAGGGGACCGTCCGCCGGCACCGCCTGGAGACGGGGTCCGTCCTTCGGCAGCAGCCGCGGAAGCTCGTCAGCGAAGCGGAGGACCGGGGCCTCGAGCACCCGGTGGTC
This sequence comes from Thermoanaerobaculia bacterium, assembly GCA_035628695.1. GTDB lineage: Bacteria > Acidobacteriota > Thermoanaerobaculia > Multivoradales > UBA5704 > DASPJI01. The sequence goes on from DASPJI010000573.1 coordinate 6,557, forward strand.
GGTCCCCAGGATCCAGGCCGGGAAGAAGGGGCCGCAAGCCCAGGCGATGGCGGCGGCGAGCAGGACCAGCACGGTGGCCGCGAGGACGCGGCGCGGCTCAACGGGGCGAGACTTCAAGGGAAACCTCCGTGGGGGACGCGAAGCGCAGCCAAGCGACCGTCCGGCGCTCGCCGGGGCGGAGAGGATCGCCGGAAGGTCCGCGCTCGAGGTCGATCTCCAGCGGGCCGTGCCGGCGCATCCGGTAGCCGGCGAGGCCGTCGGCGGCGAGGAGCTCCCCGGCGCTCCATCGTATCCGAAGGGAGGGGGGCCACGGCGCGTCCGCCTCGCCGTCGTTGCGCAGCTCGATCTCCACCAGCCCCGGCTCGGGAGCCCGCCGCTCCGCCCGGAGACCGGACCGCGGCGTCCGACCGGCGAGCACGGCCTGGAAGGTGGGGCGCGCCCAGTTGAGGCGGTCCCCCGCGCTCGGCAGGCGATACCAGAGGATGCCCGCCAGCTCGCGCGGGCGTTCCCGGGTCCACTCGCGCACCAGCCCGGCCATCGCCGCCGGATCGCTCCGCGCCGTCCGCAGCCGCACCCCGGCCGGCCAGGAGAGGGCGGGCCCTTCGGCCGAGAGGCCCAGAAGCTTCCCGCGGGCGTCGAACGCGGCGACATATCCATAGGTAGGGAGCGCCACCCGGAACGGCCGGCCGAGCCGCGCCGCCTCCTCCACCCAACGCCGCGCCGCCACCGGATCGCACAGGACGATGGGCGCGTCCGGCCCGGCCGGCGGCTCGAAGGAGTGCACCTGGAGGACCCAGCCGTCCGCCGCGTCGAGCAGGTCCCGGAGCGCACGCTCGTGCCGCAGCCAGGTGGGGAGCGCGGTGAGGACGACCGGCACCGGCGCCACGGCCTCGCGCACGGCGCGGACGAGGGCGGGGTACTCGTCCAGCCGCGACTCCGGGCAGTCGTAGTCGAGCTGCAGCTCCGCCGGCGCGATCCCCCGCTCCCGCGCCTCGCTCACCACCTCGCGGGCGAGCCCGGCGAGGAATCCGATCTGCCCCGGCTCGGCCCGGAAGCGCCCGCCACCGCGGGAGAAGGAGCCGATCCGGATCGCCAGGCCCACCGGCCGGCCCGTGCCGCGGAGCGCCGCCGCGTCATATCCCGCCCGGCTCACCCGGGGAGGCAGCCGCGAGAGGTCCACCTCGGCGGCGAGGACGACGAGCCCGGCGAGATTGGACTCCCCCACCGCCTCGCGTACCGCCGGAGTCCACTGGCGCTGCCAGAGGTAGGCCTCGTGCGGCAGGGGGCCGGAGATCGGGGGGGCGGTGCAAGCGAGACCCAGAGCGACGGCGAGGAGAGCCAGGGCCCTCACCCCCCGCCGTCGTCGCCCGCCACCGCCCCCGGAAACGGGGGCGGCGCCATTTTGGCCCGTTTTGGAGCCGTCCCCAGCTAGCTGGGGGCCTCTCCACCCTGAGTGGGAGAGGTCCCACCCTGAAGCGGAGAGCTCCCACCCTGGAGCGGGCATGTCCCACCCTGGAATGGAGACTCCCCACCCTGGACCGGAGAGGTCCCATCCTGAAGGGGAGACTCTCCCACTCAGAGTGGAGGCTCTCCCCTCCAGGGTGGAGCCCCCCCACCCTGGGGTGGAGACTCTCCAGTCTGAAAATGGAGCCTCCCACCCTGGACCGGGAAGGCTCCGGAATCTGTAGCAACGGCTCCACGCTGAATGGGAACGGCTCCTGTCCAGGAATGGACGGCTCCTGTCTGAATGGGAGAGGCTTCCCGCTGAGCGCGAGCCGTTCCGTTCCAGGGTGGGAGGGTTCATTTCCAGGTGCGAACGGTTTCTAGCTGAATGGGAACGGCGTCTGGCTGAATGGGGATGGCTCCGGTCCGAAGGCGGATGGCTCCGGGCTGGGGGGAGGCATCAACCCTCTGCAGCCATGACTCCGTGTTGGTCCCTAGACCTCCCCCCGCGCCAACCGCTCCAGCAGCTCCGCCCGCCCCTCCTCCGGCAGCGGATCGACCACCAGGCAGCGGCCGTCGCGGACCGTGAGGGCGCGGGCGGCGCGGGGGGTGAAGGGCTCGAGGTCGTGGGAGACGACCAACACGGCGGCGCCCGCGGCGAGCAGACGGTCGATCCAGGCGAGGATGTCGTCCCTCGCGCCGCGGTCCATGGTCTCCAGCGGCTCGTCGAGGAGGACGTGACGGGGGGTGCCGATGAGCGCCGCGGCGAGCACGGCCTTGCGGCGCTGGCCCATCGAGAGCTGGCGCACCGAACGGTGGGCGAGCGTCCCCAGCTTTACGAAGTCGAGAGCCTCCTGCACCCGCTCCCGCGGCTCGCCGCGCAGCCGGCGGACCAGCTCCAGGATCTCGCGCACGGTGGCATAGGGGGTGAGGTCCGGCTGCTCCGACAGATAGGCCAGGCTCCGCCGCGCCGCCACCTCCTGGGTCCAGAGGTCGTGCCCGCTCACCTCGACGCTCCCGGAGTCCGGACGCTCCACCCCGGCCGCCATCTTGAGAAGCGTGCTCTTGCCGCAGCCGTTCGGCCCCACCAGCAGGGTGAGCCCCGGCCCGATGTGGACATCGACTTCGGAGAGCACCGGCTCGCCCGGCCCATAGGAGAAGGAGACTTGATGGAAGCGGATCATGGTCAGGCGCTCCAGGACTGCGAATCGCCCACGGCCAGGTGGTGCAGCTCCAGCCAGCGGCTCACCTTCTGGCGGCGCTCGCGCTCCGCCGCCCAGCGGACCGCCAGCGGCGTCATCGCGAGGAGCGGCAGGACGACCCAGGGGAGGAGCGCGGTGGCCGCCACCGCCGGCAGCCCCTCCAGCAGGATCTCCCCCGACGCGCCCGTGCGCCGCTCCGGCGCCCGGCGCATTGCCCCCGCGGCCCGCAGGGCGAGGAACGGCGCCAGGCCGAAGAGCACCAGCGCCATCGGGTGAAGGAGCACGGCGAGGATCAATAAAGGAAGAGCGTGAAGGGCCAGGAAGGCCCCGTCGGCGATCACCCGCCCTGTCGCCGACCAGGGGAGGGAGCGCGACCAGGGCCAGGCCGGCCGAAACGCGGCAAGCGCCTCACCCAGCTGGGCGAACAGGAGGACGACCGCGCAGCCCCCTCCCAGGAGGCTCCCCAGGATCACGTGCTTCGGCGCCAGCTCGTTGTTGGCGATGAACGCCCAGGCAGCGCCCAGGGGGAGGAGCGCTCCGAAGTAGGCCGATACCAGCTTCCAACCCAGCGCCCGCCAGGCGATGCGTGCGGAGAAGAGGGCGAGATCCAGCGAAGGGCTTCCTCCCCCTGGGAGGGG
>DASPJI010000574.1:0-13430 GCA_035628695.1 Thermoanaerobaculia bacterium
ACAACGCCGTGGCCCGGGCCGCGCGCACCGGCCGGCCGGAGCTGCTCCAGGACGTGCACCGGCTCCGCCGCCCCTGCGGGGAGGACGGCCGGGACCGGGGGGAGCTGGCGGACATCTATCGTGCCCTCGACCGGCAGTCGAGCCTGATCCTGCCGCTGGCCGCCCGCGGCCAGACCGTGGGGGTGCTGTTCATGGCCACCTCGGTGTCGGGGAGGAGCTACGGCGCGGAGGATCTGGCGCTCGGCGAGGATCTGGCGCGGCGGGCGGCGCTGGCGGTGGACAACGGCCGCCTCTACCGCGAGGCGCAGGCGGCCAACGCCGCCAAGGACCGCTTCCTCGCCACCCTGTCGCACGAGCTGCGGACCCCGCTCACCCCGGTCCTCGCCGTGGTTTCCAGCCTGCGCGACGAGAAGAGCCTGAGCGACGAGGTGCGGAGCCGGCTCGACATGATCCGCCGCAACGTCGAGCTGGAGGCGCGGCTGATCGACGACCTGCTGGACCTCACGCGCATCGCCCGCGGCAAGCTGGAGCTGCGGCGGGAGCCGAGCAGCGTCGAGAGCCTGGTGGAGCATGCGCTGGAGACCTGCCAGGGGGAGGGGACGGACGACGACCGGCTGCAGATCGAGATCCACCTGGCGGCGGACGACCATCTCGTCCTGGCGGACGCTCCGCGGCTCACCCAGGTGTTCTGGAACCTGCTGCGCAACGCCTTCAAGTTCACCCCCGCCGGCGGTGCCGTCCGGGTGCACTCCTGGAACGAGCCGCCCCTCCCGGACAGCCCGGGCGGGACGTCTGGAACGGTGGCCGTGGAGATCGCCGACACCGGGATGGGGATCGATCCCGGCCTGCTGCCGCGGATCTTCGACGCCTTCGAGCAGGGGGACCGGCGGGTGACGCGCCAGTTCGGCGGCCTCGGGCTCGGGCTCGCCATCACCAAGGCCATCGTGGAGCTGCACGGCGGCACCCTGTCCGCGCACAGCGACGGCGAGGGCCTGGGCGCGACGTTCACCGTCCGCCTGCCGCTCGCCGGGACCGGCGCCCTGCCGCTCTCTCTGCCCCTGTCGCCGCCGGAGGTGACCCGCCGGCAGCCGGTGGCCGCGCCGCTCCCGGCGGAGCCCCTGCGCCTCCTCCTCGTCGAGGACCACCCCGACACCGCCGACGCCATGGCCGACCTGCTGCGCTGCCAGGGGCACCAGGTCATCGTGGCCCGCTCCGTGGCGGCAGCCCTCGGCGCGGTGGAGAGCGAGGGCGCCATCGACCTGGTGGTGAGCGACCTGGGGCTGCCCGACGGCAGCGGCCTCGACCTGATGCGCGAGCTGGCCGGCCGCCGGGGCCTCCGCGGGATCGCCCTCTCCGGCTACGGTACCGACGAGGACGTGCGCCGGAGCCTGGCCGCCGGCTTCGCCGAGCACCTCACCAAACCGGTCGATTTCCACACCCTCAAGGAGGCGATCCTCCGCGCCGCCGAGCCCGTGGTCCGCGTGGAATAGAGCCTCTGCATACGCTGTTGTCGGAGCGTCGTCTTTTACAGGGCGCGCAGCGCAGGCGCCACCTCCCTTAACTACAGCTTCTCGGAGGCTGGCGGATGAGCTCCGGCGAGATCCCACCCTCAGACCCGTGCGACCCGTTTGCCGCTGGCGGCTCGGCGATCCTCGAGCTGCAGCGGGCCAAAGAGGCCGCCGAGCGGCAGGCGCGGCGTCTGGCGCTGCTCTCGGACGTCGCGGCCCGGCTCCTGCTCGACGATCACCCCGAGCAGCTCCTGGCGGCGCTGTTCGAGCGGATCTCGGAAGAGCTCGGGCTCGAGGTCTACCTGCACTTCCTGGTGGACCCGGACGGCCGGTCCCTGACTCTCTCGTCCTGTGCCGGGCTGCCGGCGGCGGAGATCCCCGGGCTCCGGCGCATCGAGTTCGGCGAAGCGGTCTGCGGCACCGTCGCACTGGAGCAGCGAGGCCGGGTGGCGGAGGATGTCCAGGCCTCCACCGAGGAGCTCCATGACCTGATCCGCTCCATGGGGATCACCGCCTACGCCTGCCACCCCCTCCTCTGCGGCGGCAAGCTCCTGGGGACTCTCTCCTTCGGCACTCGCCGGCGGCCGCGCTTCGAGACCGACGAGCTCGACCTGATGCGGACGATCTGCGACCAGATCGCCACCACGGTGGAGCGCTCCCGTCTGATGGACGAGCTCCGGGAGCGCGGCCGCGAGGCACAGGAGGCGCGGGAGGCGGCGGAGGCCGCCAGCCGGGCCAAGGACCGGTTCCTCGCCACCCTCAGCCATGAGCTGCGGACGCCGCTGACCCCCTTGCTGCTCACCGTTCAGGCCTTGCAGACCGACCGCCGGATGCCTGACGAGCTGCGCCCCGGGCTGGAGCGGATGCGCCGCAACGTGGAACGGGAGGCGCGGCTCATCGACGACCTCCTGGACCTGACGCGGATCGCGCGCGGCAAGGTCCCCCTCCAGTGCGAGGTGGTGGACGTCCATATCCTGCTGCGCCACGCCCTCGACACCTGCACCGCCGAAGCCCCGGGGAGCCGGGCGGAGGTGGTGCTCGAGCCGCTCGCCGGGCGGAGCCAGGTGTGGGCCGACGCGGCCCGCCTGGAGCAGGTGTTCTGGAACCTGATCAGCAACGCCCTCAAGTTCACCGGCCCCGAGGGGCGCGTCGTCGTCCGGACGTCCAACGACTCCCAGGGTTGCGTGCGGGTGGAGGTGTGCGACACCGGCGTCGGCATCGAGCCGGACCTCCTGCCGCACATCTTCAACGCCTTCGAGCAGGGGGGCGGTCAGGTCACCCGGCGCTTCGGCGGCCTCGGGCTGGGGCTTGCCATCAGCAAGAGCCTGGTGGACCTGCACAAGGGCACCCTCCAGGCGGCCAGCGACGGGAAGGGAGGGGGCGCCGTGTTCACCGTGACGCTGCGCCCGCTGGAGCACCCCGAAGCCCGGGTGGCGGCCGGGCCGGAGCCGGGGACCGAGGACGCCGAGCCGCCGCTCCACCTCCTCCTGGTAGAGGACCACGCCGACACCGCCGACGCCCTGGCGGCGCTGCTGCGCGGCCGCGGCCACAGGGTGACCCTGGCCGGCAGTCTGGCGACGGCCCTGGAGCGGGCGGCCGCGGCGCAGCTCGACGGCGAGCCGGTCATCGATCTGGTGGTGAGCGACCTGGGGCTGCCCGACGGCACCGGCTACGACCTGATGCGCGAGCTGGTCGACCGCTACGGCCTGCGGGGGATCGCGCTCTCCGGCTATGGCATGGAGGACGACCTCCAGAAGAGCGAGGAGGCCGGCTTCGACACCCATCTGACCAAGCCGGTCAGCCTGGAGGCCCTGGAGCAGGCGATCCGTCAGGTCACCCGTGAGATCGTGCGAGGGGCGGGCGCGGCGCGGACATATACTCCGCACCCATGATTCAGATCGACGGCACCTCCCTCACCCTGGAGCAGTTCGCCCGCGCCGTCCAGGAGCGCGTCCCCTGCTCGCTCGCCCCCGCCGCCCGGGACCGCGTCCGCGCCGCCCGCGCGGTCATCGAGCGGGCGGTGGACACCGGCCAGGTGGTCTACGGCGTCAACACCGGCTTCGGCGACCTCGCCAACGTGCGCATCGATCGCGAGCAGCTCCAGCAGCTCCAGCGCCGTCTGATCCTTTCCCACGCCGCCGGCATGGGCGAGCCGCTGCCCGACGTGGCGGTGCGCGGCATGCTGCTGCTGCGCGCCAACACCCTGGCCCGCGGCCACTCGGGGGTGAGGCCCGAGGTGGTGGAGGCCCTCCTGACGCTGCTCAACCAGGATGTGCTGCCGGTGGTGCCGAGCCGCGGCTCGGTGGGCGCCTCGGGGGATCTGGCGCCGCTGGCCCATCTCGCCCTGCCTCTGCTGGGGCGGGGCCGGGTCCGGGCGGGCGGCGTCGAGATGACCGCCGAGGACGGCCTGCGCCGGGCGGGGCTCGCGCCGATGGAGCTCCAGGCCAAGGAGGGGCTGGCGCTGATCAACGGCACCCAGGCCATGGCCGCGCTCCTCGCCCTGGCGGTGCTGGAGGCCCGGCGCCTGGTGCGCGCCGCCGACCTCATCGGCGCGCTCACCACCGACGCGCTGCGCGGCACCGACGCGGCGTTCGACCCCCGCATCCACGCCCTGCGCCCGCATCCGGGCCAGCGCGCCAGCGCCGCCAACCTCTGGCGGCTGATGCAGGGGTCGGCGATCCGCGAGTCCCACCGGGTGGGCGACGTGCGCATCCAGGACCCCTACTCGGTCCGCTGCATGCCGCAGGTGCACGGTGCGGTGCGCGACGTGCTGGCCGACGTCGAGACCAAGCTGGTGGTGGAGATGAGCTCGGTCACCGACAACCCGCTGGTCTTCCCGGCGGAGGAGGGGGGCAAGGAGGCGGTGATCTCGGGCGGCAACTTCCACGGCGAGCCCATGGCCATGGCCGCGGACGTCCTCGCCATCGCGCTGGCCGAGCTGGGCTCGATCAGCGAGCGGCGCATCGAGAAGCTCACCAACGCCGCCTTCTCGGGATTGCCCCCCTTCCTGGTGCGGGAGGCCGGCCTGAGCTCCGGTTTCATGATCGCCCAGGTCACGGCGGCGGCTCTGGTCAGCGAGAACAAGGGGCTGGCTCATCCCGCCTCGGTGGACAGCATCCCCACCTCGGCGGACAAGGAGGACCACGTCTCCATGGGCATGGGGGCGGCGTTGAAGCTCCAGGCCGTGGTGGACAACGTGCGCCGGGTGCTGGCCATCGAGCTGGTGGCCGCGGCGCAGGGGATCGACCTGCTGCGGCCCCTCACCTCCAGCCTGCCGCTGGAGGCGCTCCACGCCACCGTCCGTACCCGCATCCAGGTCTGGGAGGAGGACCGCGAGATGGCGTCCGACCTCACCATGGCCGAGGAGCTCCTACGCGGCGGCCTCGACCTGCACCTCCACGGCGTCGAGTAGGGGCCGCGGCACCCCGTACGGTAGACTTCCCGGATGCTTCGCCTGGTCGCATACGCGTCGGATGGCGTGAAACGCTTTCCCGTTCACCGGAGCGAGCTGCTCATCGGCAGCGACCCCGATTGTGACATCTGTCTCCAATACACGGGGGTGGCGCATCAGCACGCGCGCCTCCGTTTCGACGGCAACCAGTTGCGGATCGAGGACCTGGGGAGCCGCAAGGGGGTGCTGGTGGGCGGGCGCAAGGTGCGGGAGAGCGCCCTGGAGGTTCTGGACGAGATCCGGCTGGGCAACGTGACGCTGCTGGTGGAGGACGTGGTCCCGCAGCCCGAGAAGGTGGCGGCGCCGCCGGTGGAGCAGCGGGCTGCGGTGGGGCCGCCGCGGATCACGCCGGAGCGGATGATGGAGCACGTCCTCCGTATCAGCGAGTGGGTGCTGGGCGACACGGAGAGCCGCACCACCTCCGAGGCCCTGATCACCGTCGTGCTGGCCGATTTCGGCGGCGGCGCCCTCTTCCTGCTGCTGGGTGAGAGGGAGGAGGCGGGTGTCAAGCTGGCGGTGGCGAGCGATTCGGCCTGGCTGCCCAGCGGCGTAGAGCTGATGAATCAGGTCGAGGCCCGGATGCCCGCGGGCGGCGGCGAGGTGGCTTTCGGCGGCAGCCTGGCCGGCGCGCCCGCCTGGATCTGCTATCACTCCTTCGCGGCCCTCGACCGGACGTACTCGCTGGTGGCCGCCTTCCCCAACTTCTTTCCCGGTGCCTGGTCGCCGCTGGCCTCGCTCAAGACCATGGGGCACCTGCTGGTGCTCGGCCTCGTTCACCACGTCGGCTGGTACGAGCCGATCCTGCCCGGCCATCCGGGGCAACAGGACCTGATGCTCGACCCCGCGCTGGTAGTGGGGGAGTCGCAGGTGATGAAGCGGGTGGTCGAGCAGCTCCGAGGGGCGGTGGACCCGGGGGTGCACGTGCTGCTGCTCGGCGAGCCCGGCGTCGGCAAGGAGCTGCTCGCCAAGTCGCTCCACCTGTCGGGCAGCCGGCGGAACAGTCCGTTCGTCGTCGCGAGCTGCAGCGGCGCGAAGGAGTCGCAGATCGAGGCGGACCTCTTCGGCGCCGAGATCCAGGGGAAGGGGGAGCCGCTGCGGCGCGAAGGCAAGCTCCTCCTGGCGGATGGCGGCACGATCTTCCTGGACGATGTGGACCAGCTCCCCATCGACCTCCAGGGGCGCCTCGCCCGCTTCCTGCGCACCAACGAGGTGGAGCCGAGGGGGAGCGACCATTCCCACAAGGTCGACGTGCGGCTCATCGCCGGCAGCCGCGCGCCGCTGGAGGCGGCGGTGGCCCGCGACACCTTCCGCGTCGACCTGGCCTACAACCTCTCCCAGTACACCATCGAGGTGCCGCCGCTGCGCGACCGGCGGGACGACCTGCCGCTGCTGATCCAGTCCTACATCAACCGGTTCTGTCACGAGACGGGCAAGCGGATGCAGGGGATCACGGTGAAGGCGATGTCGTCGCTCCTCTCCTACGACTATCCGGGCAACCTGGCGGAGCTGGAGAACGTGGCGCGGCAGCTCGTCTACCAGAGCATGCCGGGCCGGCCGGTGGACGTGAACCTGCTCCCCGAGCGGGTGAGGAACGGCACGCTCTCCACCGCCGCCCGGGTCGATCCCGGCTCGGACCTCGATCTCGAGCGCCTGGTGGGCTCCTGCGAGCAGGCGGCGATCCGCGAGGCCCTGCGCCGCACCGGCGGCAACAAGTCCCAGGCCGCCCGCATCCTCGGCCTCTCCCGCAACGGCCTGGCGATCAAGATGGATCGCTACGGGGTGCGGGGGTAGGGCCGCTTTTCGGCATCAGATTTGCAATAGCTCTCAAACGCGGCGGCCGCGTCGTGTCCTGGGAATCGCAGCGACGTGAGCCTTCGGAGTAGCTCGAACGCGTGGGGTGATGGGCGGGGCTCTCCACCCACTCCGACAAAGCGAAGATCGGCCTCGCCCCGGCCCGCCGCATACTGCTGATTCCGATCCCAGTCCCCTTCTGCAAGCCGCGGGCGCCGGATCTCGCCCGGACGCCGCGGGCGCCTTCCGGACGGTCCGGGAAGCGTCCGAGCGCTTCGGATCACGTCCGGACGCTCTGGATCTCATCCACAAGGCCCGGGAAGCTCCCGAGCGCTGCGGACCGCGTCCGAACGCCCCGGATTCAATCCAGGCGCTTCGGAAGCTTCCCTGACGCTCCGGAAGGCGTCCGGATCGTCCGGATCGCATCCACGGCGTCCGGAGCCCTTGACGCGAGTGATCTCCAGCCCCTCCCCCTTTCACCTGCTGTCCAACTCTGGTAAACCTTGCACCCGCGCCGGGCGTGGCAGGTGGCCTGCATGGCGGGGATCGGGAGGTGAAGATGAAAGAGGACGCGGGCAGGCAGAGGGTCATCATCGAGGGGGTCGAGCCGGAGATCGACTGCGGGCGGTTCCCCATCAAGCGGACCATCGGCGAGACGGTGGTGGTCGAGGCCGACCTGTTCACCGACGGCCACGACTCCATCTCCGCCCTGCTGCTCTACAAGCGGGAGAAGGACAGCGGCTGGACCGAAGTCCCCATGACCCCGCTGGTCAACGACCGCTGGCGGGCGGAGCTCAGGATCACCGAGCTGGGGCTCTGGCTCTACACCGTCACCGGCTGGGTCGACCACTTCAAGACCTGGCGCAAGGATTTCCGCAAGCGCGTCGACGCCGGCCAGGACGTCGCCGTCGACCTGCTGATCGGCGCGGAGCTGATCCGCGGCGCCAGTGCCCGCGCCCTGGCGGCAGGCCGCAAGGGGGACGCCCGCGTGCTCGACGGCCTCGCCTCCGATCTCGCCGATAGCAAGGACCCCAGGGCCCGCATCCGCCTCGCGCTGGACGACGAGCTCGCCCAGCTCATGGACCGCTTCCCGGACCGCGGCTTCGCCTCCGTCTATCCGCGCGAGCTGGCGGTCAAGGCCGACCGCGAGCGGGCGCGCTTCTCCGCCTGGTACGAGATGTTCCCGCGCTCGTGCGGCACCGGCGGCCGGCACGGCACCTTCCGCGACTGCGAGGAGCGCCTGCCCTATATCGCCGGCATGGGCTTCGACGTGCTCTACCTGCCGCCCATCCACCCCATCGGCCAGACCTTCCGCAAGGGCAAGAACAACAAGGTCACCGCCGAGCCCGGCGACGTGGGGAGCCCGTGGGCCATCGGCGCCGAGGAGGGGGGGCACAAGGCGATCCATCCGGACCTCGGGACCCTCGACGACTTCCGGCGGTTCCTCGCCCGCGCCAAGGAGCACGGTATCGAGCTGGCGCTGGACATCGCCTACCAGTGCGCGCCCGACCACCCCTACGTGCGCGAGCATCCGGAGTGGTTCAAGCGGCGCCCCGACGGCACCATCCAGTACGCCGAGAACCCGCCCAAGAAGTACCAGGACATCTACCCGTTCGACTTCGAGAGCGACGCCTGGCGCGGGATGTGGGAAGAGCTCAAGAGCGTCGTCGACTTCTGGATCGGCGAGGGGGTGCGCATCTTCCGCGTCGACAACCCGCACACCAAACCGTTCCCCTTCTGGGAGTGGATGATCGGCGAGGTGCACCGCGAGCATCCCGACGTGATCTTCCTGGCCGAGGCCTTCACCCGGCCGAAGATCATGTACCGGCTGGCCAAGCTGGGCTTCACCCAGTCTTACAACTACTTCCCCTGGCGCAACACCCGCTGGGAGCTGACCGAATACCTGACCGAGCTCACCCAGACCGAGGTGCAGGAGTACTGCCGGCCCAACCTCTGGCCCAACACGCCGGACATCCTCACCGAGCCGCTGCAGATCGGCGGCCGGCCCATGTTCGTGCAGCGCTTCATCCTCGCCGCGACCCTGGGGGCGAGCTACGGCATCTACGGCCCGGCCTACGAGCTGATGGAGCACCTGCCGCGCGAGCGGGGGAGCGAGGAGTACCTGGACTCCGAGAAGTACCAGCTCCGCGAATGGGACCTCGGCCGGTCCGACAGCCTGCGCGAGCTGATCTCCCTGGTCAACCGCGTCCGCCAGGACAACCCGGCGCTGCAGACCAACGCCACCCTGCGGTTCCACGCCACGGACAACGACAAGCTGATCTGCTACAGCAAGACCGCCGAGGAGGCCGGTGGCGGCAACATCGTCGTCGTGGTGGTCAACCTGGATCCCAACTACGTCCAGTCGGGCTGGGTGGACCTGCGCCTCGACGAGCTGGGGCTCGACCGCGAGCAGTCCTTCCAGGTGCACGACCTGCTCACCGGCGCCCGCTATCTCTGGCACGGTTCGCGCAACTTCGTGCAGCTCGATCCGCGGGCGGTGCCCGCTCACATCTTCCGTATCCGGCGGCGCGTCCGCTCGGAACGTGACTTCGACTATTTCATGTAGCTGTTGGAATGCCCGTCAGGAAAGGGGAGCCATGAGCCCGAGAGGCGACGACAGGAAGAGGACAGAGCCGGAGGACGATCCGCTCTGGTACAAGGACGCGATCATCTACGAGCTGCATGTCCGCGCGTTCTACGACTCGGACGGCGACGGCCGCGGCGATTTCCAGGGCCTGACCTCGAAGCTGGATTACCTGCGGGAGCTGGGCGTCACGGCCATCTGGATCCTGCCGTTCTATCCCTCCCCCTGGCGTGACGACGGCTACGACATCTCCGACTACAACGACGTGCATCCGGCCTACGGCTCGATGGAGGACTTCGAGACCTTCCTGGCCGAGGCCCACCGCCGCGGCCTGCGGGTGATCACCGAGCTCGTGGTCAATCACACCTCGGACCAGCACCCGTGGTTCCAGCGCGCCCGCCTGGCGCCGGCGGGCAGCCCGGAGCGCGACTTCTACGTCTGGAGCGACACCGACAAGAAGTACGCCGGCACGCGCATCATCTTCACCGACACCGAGGCCTCCAACTGGACCAAGGACCCGGTGGCCGACGCCTACTACTGGCACCGCTTCTTCTCCCACCAGCCGGACCTCAACTACGACAACCCCCTGGTGCAGGAGGAGCTCTTCAAGGCCCTGGATTTCTGGATGGAGAAGGGGGTCGACGGCCTGCGCCTCGACGCCGTCCCCTACCTCTACGAGCGCGAGGGGACCAACAACGAGAACCTGCCCGAGACGCACGAGTTCCTGCGCAAGCTCCGCTCCCACGTGGACACGCGGTTCCGCGGCCGCATGCTCCTCGCCGAGGCCAACCAGTGGCCCGAGGACGCCATCGCCTACTTCGGCGACGGCGACGAGTGCCACATGTGCTTCCACTTCCCGGTCATGCCCCGCCTCTTCATGGCCATCCGCCTGGAGGACCGGGTGCCGATCGTCGACATCCTGGAGCAGACGCCGCCCATCCCCGAGAACGCGCAGTGGGCGACCTTCCTGCGCAACCACGACGAGCTGACCCTGGAGATGGTCACCGACGAGGACCGGGACTACATGTACCGGGTGTACGCCGCGGACAAGGCGCAGCGCATCAACGTCGGCATCCGCCGCCGCCTGGCGCCGCTGCTGGGCAACGACCGTCGGCGCATCGAGCTGATGAACGGCCTGCTCTTCTCGCTGCCCGGCACGCCGGTCCTCTACTACGGGGACGAGATCGGGATGGGGGACAACTTCTATCTCGGCGACCGCAACGGCGTGCGCACCCCCATGCAGTGGAGCCCGGACAAGAACGCCGGCTTCTCGCGCACCAACCCGCAGCGGCTCTACCTGCCGGTGATCGTCGACCCGACCTATCACTACGAGTCGGTCAACGTCGAGGCGCAGCAGTCCAACCCCTACTCGCTCCTCTGGTGGACCAGGCGGCTCATCGCGCTGCGCAAGCGGCACAAGGCGTTCAGCCGCGGCACCCTCGAGTTCCTCCACCCGGAGAACTACCGGGTGCTCGCCTTCGTCCGCCGCTACGAGGGGGAGACCCTGCTGGTGGTGGCCAACCTGTCGCGCTTCGTGCAGCACGCGGAGCTGGACCTGTCGGCCCTGGACGGCCTGACGCCGGTGGAGCTGTTCGGCCGCAACCGTTTCCCTGCCATCCGCGCCGGCCGCCCCTATCCGATGACGCTGGGGCCGCATGCCTTCTACTGGTTCTCGCTGGAGCAGGAGCCCGCCCTGGTCGGGCCGCGAGGCGACACGGCGCCCGGCGAGGCCGCCGCGCCGCTCGCCGTGCTCCCGGTCGCCGGCGCCTGGACGTCCGTCCTCGCGGGGGAGGCGCGCGCCGACCTCGGAGCGGCGCTCGCCGCCCTCCTGCCGTCGCGGCGCTGGTTCGGCGGCAAGGCGCGCACCATCCGCGCCGTGACGGTGGGCAGCGTCGTTCCCCTGGCTCGGGAGGAGGAGACGAACGCACCCGCCTCCTACCTGGCTCTCCTGAACGTCGAGTACACCGACGGCGAGCCCGAGACCTATGCCCTGCCGCTCGCCTTCGTGGAGGGTCCGCGGGCCGAGCGGCTGGCCACCGCGACGCCGCCCGTCGCCGTGGCCTGGGTCGAGGCGGGGGGCTCCCGCGGCCTGCTGTACGAGCCGGTGGGGGAGCCCTGGTTCTGGAGCCGGCTGCTCCGCGACATCGGCGAGCGGCAGCGGGTCCGCGGCGACCGGGGCGAAGTCGTGGCCTGGCCCACCGCCGTCTTCGCCGAGAAGGGGGGCCACGAGGGCAACCCCGAGCCGGTCCTCCTCAAGGCGGAGCAGAGCAACACCTCGGTGCGCTTCGGCGACCGCTTCGTCCTCAAGCTCTTCCGGCGTCTCGAGTCCGGAGTCAATCCGGACCTGGAGATCGGCCTCTTCCTGACCGAGAAGACCACCTATCGCTGCTCACCGCGGGTGGCCGGCGGCCTCGAGGTCCGCGTCACCCGCGGCGAGGAGCCGCTGACCCTCGGCATCCTGCAGGAGTTCGTGCCCAACGAGGGGGACGCCTGGCGCTTCACCCTCGACGCCCTCGGCCGCTACTTCGACCGGGTACGCACGGACTGGGGCGGCGGCGGCGAGCACCAGATGGCCACGATGCCCACGGAGCCGCTGCTCGAGCTGGCCTCCCGGCCGCCGGGCGACGAGGTGGCGGAGCGGATCGGCACCTACCTGCCGCTGGTCCGCCTGCTGGGTGAGCGCACCGCCGAGCTGCACATCGCCCTGGCCTCGGCCGGGCCGGACGCCAGGGACTTCGCGCCGGAGCCCTTCTCCGAGCTCTACCAGCGGTCGCTCTACGAATCGATGCGGGGGCTCACCCGCAAGAATTTCCGGCTGCTTCGCCACAATCTGGGCAATCTCCCGGACGACGTGCGGACCGACGCCGAGGTGGTGCTGGCGGCCGAGGAGCGGGTGATCGAGACCTTCCGCCGCGTCTCGGGCCCGAAGATGGCGGCCGAGCGTATCCGTATCCATGGCGACTTCCACCTCGGCCAGGTGCTCTACACCGGCAAGGACTTCGTCATCCTCGATTTCGAGGGGGAGCCGACGCGCTCGCTGTCGGAGCGGCGCCTCAGGCGGTCCCCCCTGCGCGACGTCGCCGGCATGCTCCGCTCGTTCCAGTACGCGACCTATGCGAGACTGCTGGAGGAACAGGAGGCGGGGGGCGTGCCGCCGGAGGAGATGGAGCGGTTCCAGAGTTGGGCCTTCTATTGGGAGCGCTGGGTCTCGGCCGCGTATCTCCAGGCGTACCTGGACCGCATGGGGACGGCCGCCATCCTCCCCCCGTCCCGCGAGCACCTGTCGCTGTTGCTCGACGCCTACGTGCTGGAGAAGGCGGTCTACGAGCTGAGCTATGAGCTGAACAATCGCCCCGCCTGGGTCCGGATCCCTCTCCAGGGGATCCGCCAGATCCTCGGGGCGTCCGAGTCGACGGGGGGACGCGGTGGCGAGTGAAGCCGAAGACCTGAAATCCCTCGCTGGGCTCTACGGCGTCCAGACCTCCTATTGGGACGCCATGGGCCGCCACGTGGAGGCGTCTCCAGACTCGCTGCTCGCGGCCCTGGCCGCCTTGGAGGCACCGGTGGAGCGGCGGGAGGACGTGCCGGAGGCCCTCGCGGCCCGCCACGAGGAGCTGGCGGACCGCCTCATCGAGCCGGTGGTGGTCGCCTGGGACGGTCACGCTCCGGAGATCGAGCTGCGCACTCGAGGCGGCGGCTCCGCCGGCCTGCACCTCGACCTCGAGGGGGGAGAGCGGCGGGGATGGATGGTGGACCTGGACAGCCTGCCGGGGCGCCGCCTGTCGCTGCCCGAGCCCCTGCCGCCGGGCTATCACCGGCTGCGGGTGGAGGTGAACGGCCGCTCCGCCGAGACGCTGGTGATCTCGGCCCCGTCGCGCGCCTTCACCGGCGACGGCCGTCCCCTCTGGGGCGTCTTCCTGCCGCTCCACGCGCTGCACACCTCCCGGAGCTGGGGGGCCGGCGACTTCTCCGACCTCGAGGCCCTCGCCGAGTGGACGGCGAGCCTGGGCGGAGGAGTGGTGGGCACCCTGCCGATGCTGTCGTCCTTCCTCGACGAGCCGTTCGAGCCCAGCCCGTACGCGCCGGCCAGCCGCCT
>DASPJI010000575.1:0-5082 GCA_035628695.1 Thermoanaerobaculia bacterium
CGCCGGGCTCCCCCAGAGGAGGGTGGGGACCGGCTGACCAGGGGGGAGGGGAGTCGGGCCGTCCACCTGAAGCAGCAGCTCGATGTCGCGGCCGGCGTACTCGGAGAGGTCGAGCTCCACGGCGGCCGGGGCGATGGGGCCCATGGGCTCGGCGTCCATCCGGAACAGCTCGCTGACCTTGCCCTCCGCCTCCCGCACCCCTGCCCGGTAGGTGCAGGGGCAACCCGCGGGCGAGCCCAGGGGGATGAAGGAGAGGTAGCCCTCCCGGCCCGGCCGCACCCGCCAGTGGAAGCGGGAGCCGGCCATCTGCTCCAGGGCCCGCACCTGCCCGGCGGTCCGCCGCGGGAAGGCGGCGAGTTGCTGGGGCGCCACCAGGCGCATGTCCCGTACCTCCTCGGCCCCGAGGAACGACATCCGGGCAATGACCGCCGGCGCGCCGGCCGCGCCCCCCGCCTCGGGGGGGACCATCTCCATCTCCGCCGGCTTGCTCCACAGGTCGACCCGCTCCCAGGAACCGGACGCCGCGGGCGCCGCGGACGGTGCCACGCCGTCGCGCGCCCGGCAGGCCGCGAGCGGGAAGAGCAGGGCGCCCATCAGGAACGGAGCGCCGGCGAGGAGGAGGGTCCGGAGTCGCACGGCGGCGGAGTTTAGCACCGGCCCTACTCGGTCGGCAGCTCGATGGTGAACACCGTGCCCCGCGGCACGTTGTCCTCGACCCGGATCAGGCCCTGGTGGTCGGTGATGATGCGGTGGACGATGGCCAGCCCGAGGCCGGTGCCCCGCCCCTTGGTCGAGAAGTAGGGGAGGAAGAGCTTGTCCTTGGCCGCCGGAGGGATGCCGCGCCCGGTGTCCGCCACCCGGATCTCGAGATGACCGTTGTTCGCGTCTGCCGAGACCGTGACCCGGCCCGGGGCGTCGGTGGCCTCGACGGCGTTGTCCAGCAGGTTGATCAGGGCGCGCTTGATCTGCTCGGCGTCGATCCAGGCGCGGGCGGCGGTGGGATCGATCCGCCCCTCCACCTCGACGCCGTGCTTCAGGTCCCGGTAGAGGTGGACCGTCTCGTCGACCAGCCGCGCGAAGTCCGTCTGGACCGGACGCGGCCGGGGCATGCGGGCGTACCGGGAGAACTCGTCCACCATCCCCTGGAGCGTGGTCACCTCGCGGACGATGATTTCGACGCCCTCCTCGATCGCCTTGCCCAGGCCGGGGTCCCCCTGCCGGGACTTCATCTGCAGGCGCTCGGCGGAGAGGCGGATGGGGGTCAGGGGGTTCTTGATCTCGTGGGCGATGCGCCGCGCCGCTTCGTTCCAGGCGGCAAGCTGCTGCGCCTTGATGAGCTCGGTGAGGTCCTCCAGCACCAGCACCCGGCCCGGCGCTCCGCCGGCGTCGCGCAGCGCCGTGACCTTGGCGTCGAAGGTCTTGATCTCGCCGCCCAGGCTCAGGTGGACCTCCTTGTTGACGTGGGTGACCGTCCCCTGGCCGGCCTGGGCGAGGATGGCGGCCAGCTTGGCGCGCTCGGGGTCGCCCCAGGCCTCCCCGACGGTCCGGCCGAGCACGTCCTCCTCGCGCTGGCGCAGCATGGCGAGCGCTGCGCCGTTGCAGGTGAGGATGCGGCCGTCCGAATCCACCGACACGACGCCGGCGGCGACGTTCTCCAGCACAGCGGCGATGCGTGCCCGCGCCCCGGCCAGGCGCTGGTTGGTGCTGACCAGCTCCTGGTTGCCGCGCTCCAGCAGCTCCTTGTTGGAGGCGAGCTCCTGGGTCATGCGGTTGAACGACTCCACCAGCACCCCGAGCTCGTCGTCGGCCTCGACGTCCACCCGGTGGGAGAGGTCGCCGCCGCTGATCCGCCGCGTCCCCTCGGCCAGCGCCTGGATGGGGATGGTCACCCGCCGCGCCAGATAGAGCCCCACCCAGGAGGAGGCGAGGAGGATCAGCAGGGTCACCATCAGGAAGATGAGGAGGTGGCTCGCCCGCAGGTCCTCCTTCTGTACCTCGATCTGGCGATAGGTCTGGAAGTCCTCGACCAGCCGCTCGGTGCGCTCGGCGAGCGCCGGGTCGAGGAGCGAACCGGCGACCACCACCACGATGGGCGGCGGCTCCTCCTCGATGGTGGGCTCCCGGGGTGAGGCGGCCGCCGCGACGGCGGCGAGCACGAGCTGTCCCTGGCCGCCGGGGGGCGGTTGGACGCGCGTCGCCTCCCCCTCCTCGGCGGCCTCCTCGAGGAAGTCGCGGCCGGGCTCCGGCAG
Organism: Thermoanaerobaculia bacterium; assembly: GCA_035628695.1. Taxonomy (GTDB): domain Bacteria; phylum Acidobacteriota; class Thermoanaerobaculia; order Multivoradales; family UBA5704; genus DASPJI01. The sequence continues at coordinate 2,250 of DASPJI010000575.1, forward strand.
GTCGGGGATGCCCGAGCGCGGGTTGAGCACCGCCTGGACGAAGTCGGTGCCGTCGTAGACCGCCAGCACGTCGAGGCCGAGCTCGGTCTGCAGCTCCTGGAGGCGGCGGTTCAGGCTCGGGCGCTGCTCCACCTCGCGCAGGTCGAACCCCTCGATCGCCGCGAGGACCCGGCCGGCATCCCGCAGGTGGGTGCGCTCGATCTGGTCGTAGAGCGCCTGGGCCACGGCGTTGCCCCGCTCCAGCACCGGCCGCACCGGCGTGTTGAACCAGCGGTCGATGGATCCCTGGAGCAGCTCGGTGGCGATGGCGAAGAGGAGGAGGACGGGGATCAGCGACAGGCCGACATAGGTCGCCACCAGCTTGAACTTGAAGGTGGAGCCGAGGATGCGGTGACGGCGCTCGAGGAGCAGCTTGACGACGTTGCGCAGCAGAACGAAGAGGATGGTGAGGATCAGGACGACGTTGGTGTACCAGAGGACGAAGAGGAGCACCCGGTTGGTCACCAGGTAGGAAGGGAGGTCGCGCCCCTGCTGCGTCCAGTAGAAGGTGCCGGTGAAGAGGAACAGCAGGACCACCAGGGCCCCGATGATCAGCCGGTTGTTCTTGCGGTGGCGGGCGAGCTTCGCGCGAAGGTCCATGGCGCCGCCTCAGGGCTGCTGGCGGGGAGGGTACCGGAACTTGTTGGAGTCCGCCCAATCGGTGGCGATGGTCACCGGGATGAACGAGAAGAGCAGGCGCGAGCCCATCTCGGCGCGGGCCTTGAGCAGCAGCCGCCGCCGGCTCGGCGGTGCGTCCAGGGTGAAGATCGGGATGCGCTCGAGCTGCGTCATGGCGGCCTCGAGCGCCTCGAGGTCGCGCACCGTCCGGCTCTCCACCAGCTCGCCATCGAGCCGCGAGTGGACGGTGTAGGAGCGGGAGACGGCGTCGTACAGCGCGTCGACCTCCAGGGTGGAGGCGCTCAGCCGGTTGTCGTACCAGCGCTTGCGGTCGCTGTGCAGCTCGAACCGGTACTGGATGGTGGTGCGCAGGCCGCTCTCCAGGCGCGCGACCATGCGGCGGTCGAAGGCGTCGCGGAGCTTGAGGCTGGCGAGCACCCGGTTGCCGTCGACCGCGACCTGGAGGCCGGTGATCCTGGCGTCGGCTCCGGCCCGACCGGCCAGGAACGCGAGGCAGAGGAACGCGAGGACCGCTCTCATCGGTGCCGCGAGTGTAGCACCGAGCGGGAACCTCGCCCCTCCCGCAGTGGCCGGTTCCGGCTACGTCGCCGCGGCGGGCCGGCTCAGGTGCGCCGTCCGCGTCCGCGGATCATGCGCCAGATCGCCAGGAGGATGAACGCGCCCAGGATGGCGATGAAGATGCTCCGCAGATCGAAGCCGGAGATCCCTCCGAATCCCAGGGCCGTGGCCAGGAACCCTCCCAGGAGGGCACCCACGATGCCGATGATGACCGTGATGACACACCCGCCCGGGTCCTTGCCCGGCATGAGCGCCTTGGCGATCAACCCGGCGATGAGGCCCAGAACGACCCACGCGATCAAGCCCATTCCCGCTTCCATGCCTATCTCCTCCCCGCCGCGGACGGCGGATGATGACTGCGTCTATCCCGTAAAGGGTTGCGAGGCTCGTGCCAGGGCCCGCCGCCCCGGGAAGACCCCGGCGGCATAGAATGGCCTCGCCATGAGCGAGACCCGCCCCCGCCTCTACCTGATCGACGGTTACTCCAATATCTTTCGTGCCTACTACGCCATCCGCAACCTGTCCAACTCGCGGGGGGAGCCCACCAACGCGGTCTACGGCTTCGTGACCATGCTCCGCAAGCTGCTGCGCGAGGACAAGCCCGACCTCATCGGCGTCGCCCTGGACGTCGGCAAGACGTTCCGCAGCGAGAAGTTCGAGGACTACAAGGCGAACCGCGCCCCGATGCCGGAGGACCTCGCGAGCCAGATGCCGCTGGTCCGCCGCGCCATCGAGGCGCACCGCATCCCAATCCTGGAGCTCCAGGGATACGAGGCCGACGATGTCCTCGGGGCCCTCGCCTGCAAGGCCGCCGACGCGGGGTATCACGTGGTCATGGTCTCGGCGGACAAGGACCTGATGCAGCTCGTCTCGCCCCACATCTCCCTCTTCCACACCGGAAGGAACAAGATGTACGGCCCGCAGGAGGTGACCGAGGACTTCGGGCTGCCGCCGGAGAAGGTGGCGGACGTGCTCGCCCTGATGGGCGACTCGGTCGACAACATCCCGGGCGTGCCGGGGATCGGCGAGAAGGGGGCCAAGTCGCTGATCCAGGAGTACGGGTCGCTCGAGGAGCTGCTCGCCCGCGCCGGCGAGGTGTCGCGCAAGGCCTACCGCGAGGGGCTGCAGCAGCACGCGGAGCAGGCGCGCCTCTCCAAGGAGCTGTCGACCATCCACTGCGACCTGCCGATCCCGTTCGATCCCGAGGCCCTGCGCCACGATCCGCCGGACAACGACGCCCTGCGGCAGCTCTACACCGAACTGGAGTTCTTCTCCCTGGTCGAGGAGCTCAAGCGCGAGCCGGCCGCCGACGCGGCGGAGCGGGTTCCCCCCGCCACCGAGCTGGCCTCGGCGGCCGCGTGGCACCGGCAGACCGCCGCCCTCGGTCAGGAGGACGGCGAGGTCTTCGTCGCCGTGCTGGGGGAGGAGCGCCCGCTGGGTCTGGCGGTGGGGGGGCCGGAGACCGACGAGGTGCTCTACGCCGATTTCCGGCGGGGTGATGACCTCCGCGCGGCGGCGCTCGCGACTCTCGGCCGCTGGGTCGACAACCCCACGGTGCGCCTCTCCGGCCACAACCTCAAGGAGGTGCTGCGCCTGT
>DASPJI010000576.1:0-5032 GCA_035628695.1 Thermoanaerobaculia bacterium
AGGAGGTGGGCCGGGATCGGCTCGCCGGGCGGCACGACCTCGTTGCCGTACTTCTCGTTGAGCTTGGCGCGCACGTGGCAGTGGAGGGAGTCGTAGAGCGGCTTGACCTGGCCCCAGAGCCGGTCGAGCTCGGCCGAGAACTGGTCGGGCGGCATGTCGTACTTGGAGCGCCAGAGGGCGCCGACGTCCTTGTAGCCCAGCTCCCGCGCCCCTTCGTTGGCGATCTCCACCATGCGCTGGTACTCGTCGCGCATGGGGGGGGAGACGGTACGCCAGCCGGTCCAGACGTCGAGCAGCTCCTTGGGATCGCGGCTCGTCTCGATGATGTCGGAGAGCTTCTCGAGGTCCATGCACTCCCCGCCCTGCGGGCAGTACTTGCCGGAACCGTACTGGCTCTCGAGGCTGGCGGTGAGGCGGGTCAGCTCCCCGGTCTTCGCGGGATCGCTGGGGGCGGGGAGCACCAGGCTCCGCTTGAGCAGGTCCATCTGCCGCCGCAGGTCGGCGGGAAGCTGGACCTTGTCGAACCGGGTGGCCTCCTGGGCATAGCGGACCGATTCGCCGAGGAGCACCTCGTTGCGCGCGGCCGCCAGGAGCTCGGTGTCGTAGGTGATGAAGTTGGCCTGCACCCACTGGGCGCGGCCGGCTTCGGTGGTGAGCTCCATCAGGCGCTTCTGGGCCTCGTCCAGGAACTGGCGGGCCCCCTCGACCGTCGCCGGAAAGGACGGCCGGGCCGGCTGGGCCGTGGGCTTCGCCTGGGTCCCCTGGGCCTGCTGGGCGGTCTGGGCCAGCGCCGGGGAGGCCCCGAGCGCCAGCGTCAGGCAGAGCCCGGTCCCCATCAGAATATTGGGCAGCCGGGCCCCTTCAATCCTTCGCTTCATAAAATGCCTCCACAGTAGGTCTGATGTACGGCCCGCGGGCCGCAAGCGAGTCAGTATACCCGCCGGCTCAATCGGCGAGCACGGCGGCCATCCGGTCCAGCCCGTCGGCCAGGGTGGACCGGGAGCAGGCAAAGGAGAGCCGGATGTGGTCGTCGGCGCCGAAGGCGGCGCCGGGCACCACCGCCACCCGCGCCTCTTCGAGGAGAAACTCGGAGAGGGCGACGGAGCCCTGGCGCCCGGGCCGGAAGCAGGAGGCCACGTGCGGGAAGGCGTAGAAGGCGCCGTCCGGCGGCCGGCACTCGAAGCCGGGGAGGCGGTTGAGCCGCTCCACCAGCATGTCGCGCCGCACCCGGTATTCGGCGATCATCCCCTCGACGTCCGGCTCGGCCTTCTCCAGCGCCTCCAGGGTCCCCACCATGGCGAACGAGGTGGGGTTGGAGGTGGCGTGGCTCTGGATCTTCTCCACCGCCTGGATGGCCTCCCGGGGGCCGAGCACGTAGCCGACGCGCCAGCCGGTCATCGCGTAGGTCTTGGAGAACGAGCCGATGAGGATCACGGTCTCCGGGAACTCGGCGGCGAGGCTGGCGGCGCTGGCATGGGCGCCGGTGTAGACGAAGCGCTCATAGGTTTCGTCGGAGATCACCACGAGCCCCCGCTCGGCGGCGAAGGTGACGATCTGCCGCAGATCCTCGGCGGTCACGATCCCCCCCGTCGGGTTGGACGGCGAGTTGACCAGGATGGCGCGGGTGCGCGGGGTCACCGCGTCGAGGAGCGGCCCGGCGTGGATGCGGAAGCCGTCCTCCAGGGAGGTCGGCACCAGCACCGGCTTGGCGCCGGTGAAGGCGATCTGCTCCGGGAAGGTGACCCAGCAGGGGGAGGGGAGGACCACCTCCTGCCCGGCCTCAAACAGGGCGAGCGCCACCTCGAACAGGGCGGCCTTGGCGCCGACGGTGATCACCGCCTGCGCCGCCTTCCAGGGGGCGCCGTGGCGCCGGCCGAAGGACTCGGCGAGCGCGGCCCGCAGCTCGGGCGTGCCGCTGCCCGGCGTGTAGCGGGTGAAGCCTTCGGTGAGCGCCTGGCGGGCGGCCTCCACCGCCACCGAGGGTGACGGGAAGTCCGGCTCACCGGCGCCGAAGTCGGCCAGCGATACACCCCTGGCCTTGAGCTCCAGGGCGCGGCGCGCGACCTGGAGCGTCGCGGATTCAGCGATGCGGAGGGCCCGGTCTGAGAGCTTCACGGCGGTGCATCCTATCATCACCCGCCGCCGCCTTCCCGCGTGGTACCCTCCCGCGGCGGATCGGCGAATAAACGGCCGCTCCGGTCTGTTCACCGGGTTGGAAGACTCACTTGTCCGTTCGGGACGAGGTGGCCATCTCATGAAGAGACTACGCACCCTGCACGCGAGCTGTGCCCCAGCCTTGCTGGCGCTGGCCCTCCTGGCCCCCCTGACCGGTATCGCCGGCGGCGTGGCCGAGGCCCAGATCCCCCGGCCCGAGAAGGCCGGGGTCGCCCTCCATACCGACCGCACCGCCTACGAGGCGGGCTCGAAGGCCAAGATCGCCGCCCTGGTGACGATCGAGCCGGGCTGGCCGGACGAGAAGGTCCAGTACCCCGCGCACGAGATGCAGACGTTCGCCTTCGCCGAGCAGCCGCTGGCGGTCTACGACGGCGAGGTGGAGATCCTGGCGGAGATCCAGGTGCCGAAGGGGACTCCGGCGGGGGAGATCCCGCTCCAGGCGTCGCTGCGCTACCAGGCCTGCGACGACTCCTCGTGCCTGCCGCCGGTCACCACCCAGGCGCGGGTGACGCTCACGGTCGGCGCCGCGGGCGAGGAGACGGAGAGCGCGGCCACCTTCTCTACCGGCGGCGATGCCGGCGGGACGGGCGGCGCGGGGGACAGCCTGTTCCTGATGCTGTGCCTCGGGCTCGTCGGCGGGCTGATCCTCAACGCCATGCCCTGCGTCCTGCCGGTGCTCTCGCTCAAGATCTTCGGCCTGGTGCGGAGCGCCGGGCACGGCCGCCGGGAGGTGGTGCGCGGCACGCTCGCCACCTCGGCGGGCATCCTGGTCTCCTTCTGGGCGCTGGCCGCGGCCGCCGTGGCGGCGCGGACCGCCGGCGCGGCGGTGGGCTGGGGGGTGCAGTTCCAGCACCCCGGCTTCGTCGCCTTCCTCGCCGTGATCGTCGTCCTCTTCTGTCTCAACCTCTGGGGGCTGTTCGAGATCCAGCTCCCCTGGCGCGTGGCGCAGCTCGGCGGCAGCGGCGCCGCCCGCGAGGGCGCGGCCGGCCACTTCGCCTCCGGCCTGTTCGCCACCTTGATGGCCACCCCCTGCTCGGCGCCCTTCCTCGGGCCGGCCCTGGGCTTCGCCCTGTCGCAGGAGGCGCTGCAGATCTTCGCCATGTTCACCGCCGTCGGGCTCGGCATGTCGCTCCCCTATCTGGTGATCGCGGCGGCGCCGGGGCTCGCGCGCTTCCTGCCGAAGCCGGGCGCGTGGATGGAGACGGTGCGCGGCTTCATGGGCTTCCTGCTCGCCGGCGCGGCGGTCTGGCTGTTCTACGTGCTGGCGGCCCAGGTGTCGCCGGAGCGGGTGGCGGGGATCAAGCTCGCCCTCCTGGCCCTGGCCCTGTTCACCTGGCTGCGTCACCGCAGCCTGACCGGCAAGGCCTTCCGGCACGCCGTCGCCGCCGCGATGGTGGCGACGGTCGCCGTGACGCTGCTGCTCGCCCACGGCGGCCGTGCGGGGGCGACCGCCACGACTGCCGCAGTGGCGCAGCCGGAGACCCCGGGCCTGATCGCCTGGGAGCCGTTCGACCGCGCCCGCGCCGAGTCGCTGGCCGCCGCCGGCACCATGGTCTTCGTCGACGTGACCGCCGACTGGTGCTTCACCTGCAAGTTCAACGAGAAGCTGGTTCTCAACACCCCCGAGGTCGCCGAGGCCTTCGAGGAGCACCGGGTGGTTCCGATGAAGGCGGACTGGACCAACCGCGACGACCGCATTACTCAATTCCTCGCCGAGCACGGCCGCTACGGCATCCCCTTCTATCTGCTCTACCTGCCGGGAGGGAAGCCGCATGTCTTCGGCGAGATCCCGAGCAAGGACGGGCTGGTCGAGGTGGTCCGCAACGGCGCCAGGCCGGACCAGGTCGCGGCCAAGTAGGCCCTGCCCCCCAGCCCCCTCTCTCCCCGGGAGAGGGGGAGGCGACCCGATACGCTATCGAAGTCTCCGGCGCGCCCTCAGAGTTTCCGACGCCCTCTCAGAGTTTCCGGCGCCTTGCCGGAGCTCCCGGCGCGCTGCCGAAGCTTCCAACGCGCTGTCAGAGCTTCCGGCGTGCCGTCGGAGTCTTCGGCGCGCTGTCGCGATCTCTGACGCGCCGCCGGAAGGTTTGGCAGGCCGTTGAAGCCTCCGACGTGGCGTCGCCATCTTCGACAGGCCATCGGGAGCTTCCAACGCGCCGTCGTAGTCTCCGACGGGCCGTCGTACGCTCCGGCAGACCGTCGTACTCTTCGCCAAGCCGCCGGGAGCTTCCAATCCGCCGCCGGAGCTTCCGGCGCGCCGCCGCAATCTCCGCCAAGAGAAAAGCGCCTCCCCCGCGGCGGCGGAGAAGGCGCTGCGTCCTTCTATGGATGGGCGGGCCGCGCGTAGGCTCCCCGGCCTCTCTCTACCTTTACTGTTCCCCCCGTTTCTCCTTGACCTCCTGCCGGAGCCCCCGGAAGTGCTCCAGCCTTTCCTTGAGCTTGGCCTCGAAGCCCTTCCCCTTGGGCTCGTAGAAGCGGGTCCCCTGGAGCGCTTCGGGGAGGCAGTCGAGGCCTCCCACCCCCTCCTCGGTGTGGGGGGCGTAGACGTAGCCCTTGCCGTACCCGAGATCCTTCATCAGCCCGGTCGGCGCGTTGCGGATCACCTTGGGGACCGGATCGGCCGGCCGCTCCTCGACGGTGCGCCGGGCCGCCTTGTAGCCCTCGTAGACGGCGACGCTCTTCGGCGCGAGCGCCAGGTAGACGACGGCCTGGGCGAGCGCCAGCTCACCCTCGGGCGAGCCGAGACGGTGATAGGACTCCCAGGCGGCCAGGGCCTGCGGCAGCGCCTGCGGGTCGGCGAGCCCCACGTCCTCGCTGGCGAAGCGGATCATGCGGCGGGCGACGTAGAGGGGGTCCTCCC
>DASPJI010000577.1:0-4876 GCA_035628695.1 Thermoanaerobaculia bacterium
GGCGGAACGGTGGCGACGCTCACCCTGCTGGGCACCCGGCCCGAGAAGGGGCGCTGGCTCCGCCGCGGCGACGCCGCTCCGGGGCATGCGCTCTGGCTTGGAGGCACCGTCGGAGAGTCCGCCGCCGGCGCCCTGCTGGCCGGCCGGGGGGCGCGCCTGACCGGCTCCCGGGTCGACCTCCCTCCGGACCTCGGTGACAGCGGAGGGCTCGCCGCTGCCGCCCGCCGCGCCGTGCGCCGGCACCTCCTTCCCGAGCCCCAGCTCGAGCTCGGTCATTGGCTTGGTGAACAGAGGGAAGGGGCCGCGATGGATCTATCGGACGGCTTGGCCCGCGACCTCCACCGGCTCTGCCGCGAGAGTGGAACGGGCGCCGAGATCACGTTCGAAACCCTGCCCCTGCCTGATCGATTCATCCCTCTATGTGAACGGATCGGAGCCGACCCGCGGGCGCTGGCGCTGAGCGGAGGCGAGGACTACATCCTGTTGTTCACATTGCCTGAAAGTGTAGAGCCGCCGTCGCGCTTCGGCTGCCGGAGGATCGGAACGATCAACGGCCGCGGCCGGCGCATCGTCCTCGTCGATCAGGGAGCGGCTCGCGATCTACCGGACACCGGCTGGGATCACCTGTCGAAAATGAAATGAAAACGAAAGGCCCCGGCTCGCCAGAGCCGGGGCCTTGTGGATTCGTCGTAGCGCTACAACTCAGCGGAACAGCTTCTGAAGGCTGGACACGAAGCCGCGGAACCTCTTCTCGAGGTTCTCCTGCGACTTTTCGAGAGCCTTGAGCCGCTGCTGCAGCATGCCGCTCAGGCCCTCGTCACGACCGGCAGCGCCTGCCGCGCGGCCACGGCTGGCAGGACGTCCCGGGCGCCCGGCGCCGGCGGCAGCCCGGCCCGAACCCGCCTTGCGGCCACCGCGGCCGCTCTCCTGCCGCAGCTCACGGAAGACACTGACCGCCTCGGGATAGAAACGCCGCGCGCGGCCGGTGCCCTCGCTGGGCAGACGATCGGAGTGGAGACGGACATAGCGCACCAGAGTGGGATAAGAAATGCCGGTCTGCTCACTCACCTGCGTGAGCGTCATCAGATTGCCCGGCCGCGAGCCCTTCTGAGCGCCCGCCTTTTGGGCGTTCTTGCTTCCCGGCGGACGGCCGCGCCGCGCGCCGGTGCCCTGAGTCGCGGTGGCCTTGGCGGCCCCACGGCCGCGCTTCGCCGGCGCGGCCGCGGGGCGCTTCGAAGCCGCCGCGCGACGGCCGCCGCCGGCCGCCTTGGCCGGAGCGCTCTTCGCGGCGCCACGCCGCGCCGGAGCCACCGAAGCGTCCTTGCGCGGCCGCCCGCGCCGGCCCGCGTTCTCGTTCTTGAGCTCTTCGAAAACCGGAAGTGCGCTCTCGGGGTAGCGCTGCTTGCGGCCCTTCCCCACGGCGGGGATGCGGCTCTGATACGTCTTCTTGTAGCGCTGCAGGGTCGGCATCGAGATGCCGGTCTTCGTCGAAACTTCCGAAAGGGTGTAGAGCCGGTCGCTGCCCGACTGCTCCTCACCACGTTGTGTCGTATCTGGTTCCATGTTTCCCCTAGCCTCCTGTAGTCTTGAATTTGAATGAAGAACAAGCTCCCGAACGCAGTCATTATCAAAAACAAGTCGCGCAGTGTCAATAGACCAGTGAAAGTTCGTACGAGTCGTGGCACTCCTTCGCGCGTCGCGTGGAGCTTTCGAGCGTTTCACGAGCCATTGAAAACCGCGTCTCTCGCGTACAATCGAGCGATGGACAGCCAGAGCAAACGAGATCTCTACCGTGAAATCGAGCAGGAGGTCGCCGCCGTCGTCGAAGGGCTCGAAGACCCCATCGCCGCCATGGCGACCTGCGCCTGCATCATCTACGAGAGGGTTCCGGGCTGCAGTTGGGCCGGTTTCTATCGCGTGATCGCTCCCCGCCTGCTGCGCGTCGGCCCTTATCAAGGCCCTCTGGGATGCCTCGATATTCCCTTTGACCGGGGCGTCTGCGGCGCCGCCGCGCGCGAGCGCCGGACGCAGGTCGTGCCGGACGTGCACGCTTTCCCGGGCCACATTGCCTGTGATTCCACCGCGCGATCGGAGATCGTCGTCCCGGTCTACGATCCGGACGGTGAGTTGATCGCCGTCCTCGATCTCGACTCCCGTGAGCCCGCGACTTTCGACGAGGTGGATCAGGAAGGCCTGGAATCTATCGTCCAGCGCCTGCGGCCGGCGATGAAACAGGGTACCGGAGCACCGGTCAACGCTCACGGCGCCGCGCATTGACCTCCGGCCGGCGGCGGCTTCCAAGCGTTTACTTCTTCTAGCGGCGAAGAGTGCGGACGATATAGGAGAGGCCCTGGCGCGACATCCCGAGGCGGCGCGCCGCCTCGGCGACATTGCCGCCACAGGCTTCCAGGGCCTCTTCGATCAAACGCCGGCGCACCGCGTCCAACTCGCGGTGATAGGCCGCCGCAAGATCGGTCCCCTCGCTTCCATGGCTCCCGGCATCGGGCAGCTCCAGGTGCGGCGGACCGATCACACCTTCGTCCGCCAGCGTGGCCGCGACGCTCAGAACGTTCTGCAGCTCACGGACATTGCCAGGCCAGCGATATTCGAGCAGGCGTGCGCGGGCCTCGCGAGACAATCTCATGGCCGGCTGAGGACGTGGCAGACGCAGGCGTCCCAGGATCTGCTCGGCGAGGAGCAACACGTCCTCGCCGCGATCGCGCAGCGGCGGCATCTCGAGGCTTCCCACCTTCAAGCGATAGAAAAGGTCCTGCCGGAAGGTCCCCTCCCGCACCATCTTCGACAGATCACGATGCGTGGCCGTCAGCACCCGTGCGTCGACCTTGCGTGGCAGGCTCTCGCCCAGCCGCCGCACCTCTCCTTCCTGTAATACTCGCAGCAACATTCCCTGCGCCACCGGCGGCAGGTCTCCGATCTCGTCGAGGAAGACGGTGCCGCCGTGGGCGGTTTCGAAAACACCGGCGCGATCACGGTCCGCCCCGGTGAACGCGCCGCGGGCGTGACCGAACAGATCGGAGAGGAGGAGGGTTTCGGAAAGCGCCGCGGAGTTGACCGGAACGAACGGTCCCTTGGCACGCGGGCTGAGGCGATGGACGTGACGCGCCGCCAGCTCCTTGCCCGTGCCGCTCTCACCCAGGATCAGAATGGGGAGCTCCCCGGCCGCCAGACGGGCGAGCCGCTCCAGCGCCGCCTTGAGCGGCGGGCTCTCGCCGATGATCCCGCCGGTCGGCACCGGCCGGACCGGAGGCTCCTCGGTCCTCAGCGTGGCCGGCGCGCCGACTTTGCCGGTGAGATCACGGACCAGAAGGGCGAACAGCGCTCTCAGGATGGGGGCCATCCGCGGCGCCCGCAACACCAGCGAGCCCTCGCCGGCCTCGGCCGTCAGCTCGTGCTCGCCCCCCGCTCCCGAGCAGAGCACCCGTCGCTCTCCTCCGGGCGTCATCCAGACCAGCTCAGCCTCGGGGCAACCGGCCCCGGCGAGGAGAGCCGACGCGGCCTCGGGCCCGCCGCTACCGGCGAGATAGGTGGCCAACGCCTCCCACGGCCCGCCGTCCCTGGCCTCCAGACGCTCGGCCAGCGGGACGGCCCCCACGCTCCGCAGGAAGGCCGCCGCAGACCTCACCTGGTGGGGGGGAGCCACACCCGGACGGAGCGTCTCGGCATCGAAGACGAGCCGCGCGGCGCGATAGGGCTCGAGCCGGTCCAGCACTTGCCAGGCGGGGACGGGCACCGACTCCCCGGACAGGAGGGCCTGCCAGAAGGAGGAGAAAGGGGTAGGCGCCGCCGCTTCGAGGGCAGCCTCGACAAGACCCGCGTGGGCCCATAGCGCGGGCCGCTCTTCGGGCTCGAGCTGCCCGGCCACGGCCTCCTGCGTCACGGCCGCGAGCTCGGTGGCCGCCGGCTCCACCTCCCGCAGCCAGCCCAGGGCGCGGGCGGCGAGCACTGCGGTCTCCTCCCGGCGCCAGGAGACCTCGCGGCTCTCCATCTCCCTCCCGGCCTCACGGCAGAGGGCCAGCGCGGCCTGGGAACGGCCGAGCGCGAGCTCGAAGCGTGCCCAGAGCTCCAGATCCTGCGCAAGGCCGCGGAGGTTGCCTGAAAGGCGATTCTCGGCGGTCGAGCTCTCCAGGATCTCCCGGACTCCGGCGAAGCGCCCCCTGCGCAGCCGGATCTCTGCCAGGTTGTGGAGTGCCAGGGTCGCCCTGCGCGGGCCGTCGCAGCCGCCGTAGAGGCGCAGCACGTGCAGGAAGGCCCTCTCGGCGCCGGCGAGGTCCCCTGCCTGGGCGCGCCCCAGACCCAGGTCGTTCCACAGCCCGGCCGCCTCGTGGCGGGCGAGCAGGCGCCGGCTCGCCCGGAGCGCCCGCGAAAGGTGCTCCACCATGGCGGAGCCGTCAGCCTCCAGTTCGGCCCTCAGCCCGCGCAGGTGATGCCAGCGCCAAGCGAGGCCGGGCTCTGCCAGAGCACCCTCGGCCTCTGCCAGATAGGCGTCCATGAGCGAACGGTCGCGGCGGTCCCAGGCGGCCGCCGCGGCCACCAGCCGGGCCTGGATGGCGACACGGCTGCCGGGATCGCAGTCCAGGGCCCGCCGCACCCAGACGGCGGCCGCGCCGGCGTCGCCGCTGTTGGCATAGACGCGGGCGGCGATGTCGGCCATCTCGATCACCTCTCCCGGGGCGAGGGCCGTCAGCTCCAGGCGACGGAGGGTCGCCCGAGCCGCCCGGAGCTGTCCAAGGAGGAGCTGGCAGCGGGCCCTGACCATCCCGGAAGCGACCGAGACCGTCCCTTCCAGGGCCGCCAGTGCACCGGCGAAGCGTCCGAGGCACACCAGCGTCCGCGCCAGCGCCACCCGCTCCTCTTC